>JAAXJV010000163.1 GCA_012269655.1 Pseudomonadales bacterium | reverse complement strand
CAGCAAGGTCTTCAGGCGCCGCAGCCTTGGACAGGGCGCAGTGCCTTTGCTTGGTGTAATGCCAAACCCGAGGAGGCCTGGAGCAAGGCTGAGGCGGCGTACTGGCAGCAGTACGAGACCGACAATGGGGCTTTGCGTGCAGCCTTTGGTTCGGCATTACCTTGGAAAGAGTCGGATTTGACCGGACTCGAGGGCGTTTTCGAGCGGCTGTATCGGCCCTTGCATCAGGCATATAACCCGCCAAAGAAAGCGAAGGGTGAGAAATGAAGCCGCTTAACCCGTTAACGATTCCGCTGACTTCTCGCCAACTGATCGAGGCCAGTGCAGGAACCGGAAAGACTTTTACTTTGGCCTTACTGTACGTGCGATTGGTACTGGGCGATCCAGATCGAGCCGGTTTGATGCCGGGCCAAATCCTCGTGGTGACTTTCACAGACGCTGCAACCCAGGAACTGCGCGAACGGATCCGCAGTCGCCTGACTCAGGCGGCCGAGGTATTTACTGAGCAGGCTCAGAAAACCGACTCGACGGAGGCGCTATTTGCCCTTAGAGATCAAAACTATCCGGATCAAGAACACTGGCCGACGCTGCGTTATCGGTTATTGATGGCGGCCGAATTGATGGATGAGGCGGCCATTTCCACCATTCACGCCTGGTGTCGCCGCATGTTGGCCGAGCACGCCTTTGATAGCGGTAGCCTGTTTCAAATGGAGCTGGAAAAGGATCTAGATCCGATTCGTTTGTCCGCGGTTCGGGATTATTGGCGCACCTTCGTTTATCCCCTGACTGAGCAGCACGCCAAGACCCTCTCCAGTTTCATCAAAGGCCCCGAGGCATTGGAAAGCACCATTCGCGGATTATTGGGATCAGACATTCAATCGGACCTAACGCCTGAGCAACTCTTGATGGCTGCCGAGGCCCGTCGCGAGCCACTTCGCCAACAACTGATCGGCGTCGATTGGCAGGCCTTGGCGGAGCAAGCGGGCGATAAGGCATTCACGCTTCATCACTCGACGCGAAAGGCGTTGGTGAGTTTTCTTCACAAGGCCGCTGAGTATCCGGATCCGCTGATCCCTGGTGGCTTGGAGCTGGCCAAAGCCCGAAATTATTTAGACAAGTGCCCGCAGGGCGAGCATCCAGTTACCCAAGCTTTGAACTGGCTGGTTGAAGGCCTGCAACCCGACCCTGGGGTTAAGATAGCGCTGATCAAACATGCCTGTGGCTGGGTTCGTCAGTACCTGCAAGCGCAATGTCAACAAGCGGGCATCATGGGGTTTGACGGTTTGCTAACGGGACTGGAGCGAGCGTTATCCAGTGAAGCGTTGGTTAAGCGCATTCGCCAGCAGTTCCCCGTGGCGCTGATTGACGAGTTTCAAGATACCGACCCCGTTCAATACCGCATATTTGACAGGCTCTATCCGGCCAATGAAGCGGGTTTGGGCCTGATCATGATTGGAGATCCAAAACAGGCGATTTATGCCTTCCGTGGGGCCGATATCTTTACCTACCTGCAGGCCCGACAAGACGCGGGCGACCAAGTTTTTGATATGCAGCGCAACTTCCGTTCCTCCAAAGCCATGGTGGATGCGGTCAATGCAGTCTTTACGTACCGCTCAGATCCCTTTGTGCTCAGTGCCCAAAGCCAGCAGTCTTTGCCGTTCACACAGGTGGATGCGCATCATCACGACACGCCTTGGTCAGACCGTGCCTTAACGCTCTATTTCCGAGAAGGTCAGGAGTCCAACAAGGCAGATCGCCTCACGGCGAATGCGCGGGCGATGGCGTCGCGTATCGCCGAGTACCTTGTCAATCCGACGCGAGTGGGTGATAGCGAGTTGCAGCCCAGTGACGTGGCGGTTTTGGTCAATAATCGTGACGAAGCACATGCCATGCGCGTGGCGTTGCAACGGCACAAATTAAAAAGTGTGTACCTTTCTGAACGTCAGCCGGTCTATCAGTCCGTTATTGCAAAAGACATCGCATTTTGGCTGCAGGCGGCGCTAAACCCTGGCGACACCGATGCGGTCAGAACCGCGTTATCAAGTTATGCATTGGGGCAGTCCAAAGTTCGACTCATTCAGTTACTAGACGATGAATTGGCCTTTGATCGTGAACTCGAGCTGTGGCAGCACTGGCATCACATTTGGTTGACCCAGGGCGTATTGGCGATGCTGCATCAACTGATGCATCACTACGAGGTGCCTGGTTTCCTGTTGAATCAGCCCAATGGCGAGCGCGAGTTAACAGACTTGTTGCATCTGGCCGAGTTGTTGCAGGCCATGAGTGTGCCCCTGCAAGGAGAGGCGGCGTTGCTCAAAGCATATTACGCCAAACTGCGTCAGCCCGAGGGTGACAGCGAGGGCCAGATGCGGTTGGAGTCCGATGCCGACCTGATTCAGATTGTCACCATTCACAAATCCAAGGGGCTGGAGTACCCCGTGGTGGTGATTCCCTTTGCCTGCAATGTTCGACCGCTGAGCACAGGCTATGACCATCTCACGGTTCATGACCATCAAGACCGTGCACAGGTCGTGATTGGCCCCAACGCCTCGCTGGTCGAACAGGCCGATGTCGAGCGTCTCGGTGAAGACATCCGTAAACTCTATGTGGCGCTGACTCGCGGGCGCTACGCGACGCTGGTGGGGGTCGATACCTTTAAAGATTGGCACTTGAGTGCTCTGGCTTATTTGATAGATACGAATGCCGAGGCATCTTTATCTGCCGCCCTAGAGCGGTTTGCCCAGGCATGCCCTGACATCGCAGTTCAGCCCATGCCCGAGCCAGGCCCATGGGTTTATGATCGAACACGTGCGACCCAGCCCAGGCCTCAGCCTCAACTGACTCGTAAAATCTACAGCCCCTGGTCGATTGCGAGCTATTCCGGCCTGACCTATGACGAGCAGGGGAACCTGGATGAGCGCATGGACGATCGTCGCTCGACACTAGCCCAGCCAAAAGCCCCGGGTACGGCGCACCAGTTTGAGCGGGGTGCCAGTGCCGGCGTGTTCTTGCACGATTTACTGGAATTCGCCTGTCACCGCGGCTTTGATCAGGTCGTTGCGGACCCAACGGAATTCCGAGTCGAGGTCGCGAAGCGTTGTCAGACGGCAGGGTTTAAAACTGCGCCAGAGCCAATAGCGGATTGGCTCATTCGATGCATACAAACTCCCCTGAACTGGGGTTCGGGTCGATTTAGTTTGGCCGAGGCACAGCAGTCAGTGGCCGAGATGGAGTTTTGGCTGCAGGCCGAGCAAGTGCCAGTGGATGCGCTCGATGCCAAAGTTCGTCAGCAGACTCTGGGCGCCGCGCCTCGCAAAGCTGCCGACGCTCGGCAATTGAACGGTATGCTTAAGGGCTTCCTAGATTTGGTGGTCTGTCACAATGATCGCTACTACGTGATGGACTACAAATCCAATGCACTGGGACCGGATGATCAAGCGTATACCGAACCGGCCATGCGTCAGGCTATTTTGGAGCATCGTTACGATTTGCAATTCAGCCTTTACACCCTCGCGTTACACCGTCTGCTTCAGGCCCGTTTGCCCGACTATGACTACGATCGGCATATGGGTGGGGCGGTTTATTTCTTCCTCCGGGGAGTCAACGGGCCCACTCAAGGCTGTTTTCTCGAGCGCTTGCCAAAATCCTTGGTCGAATCCATGGACCAAATGTTTTGCGGAGCGCTCCTGTTGTGATGAAGTTTGAGGGTTTACGAGCGTTGGATCAGGCCTTGGCTGAAACGCTTAGCGATGATCCGATCGTGCAAGGACTGATCGCGGCCGCCTCCTATCAAGTCGGGCGAGGGCATGTTTGTCTGTCGCTGAATGCCTTGGCTTCAGACCCCGCTCGATTGTTGGATTTGGACGCTGAACAACTCGCTGACTGGCCACCCGCGGATCCGGCGCTGTGGCAGGCCAAGCTAGAAGCTTCGGGCTTGTTGGGTGGGCCGCTGGTACTGATGCAAGGGCGGTTGTATCTGCGCCGTTACTACGATTACGAACGCACCATTGCCCGCGGTATTC
>JAAXJV010000157.1 GCA_012269655.1 Pseudomonadales bacterium | reverse complement strand
ACTCGGGTTTACGGGGCGCAAAGAAGGCATCGCAGCCCAGGCGACGGTGCTGCTTAATGCAACCTAGTCCGTTAGTTTTCCCCACGGCGCCTTCGGTACCCGGAACCTACAAGACTACACCCGAGTCGTTTCGGGTGACTGAAGACTTGGGCTTCGAGCCTTCTGGTCGTGGAGAGCACCTGTTCTTTTGGATTCAAAAACGCAATATCAGTACCCATGAAGTCGCTGCTGAACTGGCTGAGCTACTCAATTTACCGCGCCGCGCAATCAGCTATAGCGGCCGGAAAGACAAGTTTGCCGTTACGCGTCAGTGGTTCAGCGCGCATCGTCCCGGTATCGACCGGCCCAGGTTGACGGCTCAGGCTGATTGGGAAGTGCTCGAGGTGACACGCAATACGCGTCATCTAAAAGTGGGTGCGCACCGCGCCAATCATTTTGATGTTTGGGTAGAGGCTGAACTGGATGACTCAGTCACGAACGCCTGGGAGAGTATCCAGTCGCTCGGTATTCCAAATTACTTTGGGCCTCAGCGCTTTGGTTTTAATAATTTGGCGCGAGCCCTGGACGGTCAGGTGGATGAGATGGCCTTGGCAGCAGCACGTTCTGAGTTATTTAACCGCATGCTGGCCGGTCAAATTCGAGCAGGTGCTTGGCTCAAAGCGACATCCGGCGAGCCCTGCCTTCGTAAGGATAGTAATGCCTGGCTGATGTCTGCGTCACAGGCGCAGATCGATGAGGGGGTTGTGGATCCTTGTTTGCCTTTGTTTGGCCCTACTCCCGGGATTGAGGAGGATCGCATGTCACATTGGCAGGCGGCGTTCGAACAGGACGCGGCCTTGTTTGAGGTGTTGTCGCAGCATAAGTGGGGGCCGTATCGGCGCCGATCTCGTGTGCGTCCCGCCCAATCCAGTCTTGAAGTTGAATCCCAAGGCATTAGGATACGGGCAACCTTGCCAACGGGCGCGTTTATGAGCGTATTGTTGGCATCTTTGTTTGATCCACTTGTTGAGGGCCGTCATGCGCATCCTGATCAGTAACGATGATGGGGTTCATTCGCCCGGTATTGTCGCGCTAGCCGATGCATTGGCCGCTCAGCATGAAGTCTTAGTGGTCGCGCCAGACCGTGATCACAGCGGCGCTTCGAACAGCCTGACTTTGACGCGGCCGCTATCGTTGGATCGCATGCCCAACGGTTTTTACCGCTGCGACGGTACGCCTACAGATTGTGTTCATTTGGGTCTCCGGTTGTTTCGCGATCACGCGCCGGACATGGTTGTTTCAGGTATCAATGCCGGTCCCAACCTAGGTGATGACACGCTCTATTCAGGGACCGTGGCCGCTGCGATGGAAGGCCGTTATCTACGGTATCCAGCGCTGGCGGTATCGTTGGAAAAATCCGATCAATGGTATTGGGACAGTGCGGCACAATTGGCACTGCAGGTAGTGGACAAGATCGATCAATTTCCCACGCAGCGGGTACTGAATCTGAACGTTCCAGGCATGCCAATCGAGCAGATTCAAGGTGTTCAGGCGACTCGCCTAGGGCATCGCCAGATGGGCTCTGACCCCATCGTAACCGCAGATCCTCGCGGCAAGGATCGATTTTGGATTAACCTCGCTGGTGATCCGGAAGAGCGCTCGGAAGGCACGGATTTTTGGGCGCTCGAGCACGGCTATGCTTCGTTAACGGTGGTGCAGCCTGATATGACAGATCCCGATGCATTGCCAGCCAACCCAGCGTTATGGCCGTAATCCGCGACGCCAACAGTGAGGCGCGCCATCGTTTGTGTCAAAAACTTGAGAGCCAGGGCAACGATTCACGGGTCGTTGAGGCTTTTTGGAAAGTTGCGCGTCATCATTTTATCGAGCCCGCGCTGGCTTTTCGGGCCTACGAAGATGTGACCTTGCCCATCGGGTATCAACAAACTTTGTCGCGCCCTAGCGTGGTAGCGCATCAGTTAACACAGCTACTCAAAGACCGCGACCGCTTGCGCTTTGTGCTCGAAATTGGCACGGGGTCGGGCTATCAAACAGCGTTGCTGACTCATTTGTGCACACGGGTATACAGCGTCGAGCGCATTGAAGGGCTTTACAAAATCGCTTCGCATCGATTGGCGGGCATGGGACAGCGTAATTTTCGATTACGCCTGGGCGATGGGTTTGAGGGGTGGTCTGGCGTAGGTCGTTACGACGGTATTGTTGCGGCTGCGAGTCCCGGTCATATTCCCGAGGCTTGGTTAGAGCAGCTCTCTCCACAAGGCGTATTGGTGATGCCATTGGACCTGGGTAATTCACAGCGCATGATTCGCGTGGATAATCATGCCGATGGTGCAAAAACCACCGACTTGGCGACCGCCAATTTCGTGCCCTGTTTGTCTGGAGTGCAACCGTGATTAAAACCTTTTTCAAAGGACTGGCGATGGGATCGGCCGACGCCGTGCCTGGTGTGTCCGGTGGCACCATTGCCTTTATTACCGGTATCTATGACCGTCTTATTGGTTTGATCTCTATGGTGGGCCCAGAATTATGGGAACACTACCGTCGCGATGGTTTGGCAGGGGTGTTGAAAGCAGCAGATCTTCGCTTTTCCTTGCCATTGTTGGCCGGCATCGGGGCGGGCATTTTGTTGGTGTCTAAGTCGGTATTGCTGGCGCTTGAGTTCTACCCGGCGCTGATTTGGAGTGTGTTTTTGGGCTTGGTGCTTGCAGCGGTGCCGATGGTGCTGCGCGGGGTTTCCGTTAAATCGCATTGGGTTTGGCTGGCTATGGGTTTTGGTGTGGCTGCCGGTATCGGTGGGTTTTCGCTAACCCTCCCGACTGAGCTTTGGGGCATAGCCTTGGGTGGGTTTATCGCGTTGTCAGCGATGATCTTGCCGGGTATTTCGGGATCCTTTTTGCTGCTGTTGTTTGGCTTGTATGAACCGGTGTTTGGGGCCATTCATGATTTAAATTGGCCGATTGTATTGGCGTTTGCCGCCGGTGGGATCCTGGGGCTTGCCAGCATGGCGCGGGTTTTGAACTGGGCCTTCAAGAAAAAGCCGGCTCAGGTCCGAAGTGCTCTGGTCGGTTTGATGTTAGGTTCCAGCATTCAACTGTGGCCTTTTAATCATGCGCCGGCTGAAGGAATGAATCTGGTTTGGGCAGTGATAGGTGTAATTGTGGGAGGAGCAGGGCTGTGGGCACTCGAACGTTTGGCGCGATAGCCATGTTGGTGCTGGGCGGCTGTGCGTCTTACAGTGCGCCGCTTGCTGACCGATCTCAACCGGTTGAAAAAGCCAAAGTTGAAACGCGTTTCACCCCGGGCAGTGCTGAGGGCGGTATTCCCTTGGGGACTCGCTACCAAGTTCAGGCAGGGGATACCCTGTACGGCATCGCGTTCCGGTTTGACCTGAATCCAGAGGGCTTGGCCGCGGCCAATCGCATTGCACCCTTTGCCACGCTAAAGACCGGTCAAACGCTCGTGCTGTCCGAGGCAAAACCCCCGGCCAATCCGATCAAAGCCTCTACACCCAAACCCGTGATGAAGTCGGTGACGGCAAAACCGGTAGTGGTTGCGCCGGGTAATTGGCAATGGCAGTGGCCCGTTGACGGCCGTGTATTGGGTGGTTTCTCAACCCAACAACGCTTTAGTCGCAGTGTCCGTTTAAAGGGCGAGTTGGGTGATCCAGTTCGAGCGGCTGCGCCCGGGCGTGTGGTTTACGCAGGCGACGGGTTGGTTGGCTTGGGGAATCTGGTCTTAATCCGGCACGACGACACTTGGCTATCAGCCTATGGTCACAATCAGTCAATACAGGTGCAGGTCAATCAGATGGTTCAGGCCGGTCAAGAGATTGCTCGACTGGGTGCCACTGGAACCGATGAGCCGAAACTTCATTTCGAGATCCGCCGCAATGGCGAACCGGTCAATCCGGTCGATGTATTGCCCTCGCGCTGAGTACAGGTACTAGCACTGGACCCAAGGACATAAAAGCGAGACCCAGTTCACAGATATAGTCCAACCATATCGAACGGTAAGCAGCGTTTGTTAGCTACG
>JAAXJV010000257.1 GCA_012269655.1 Pseudomonadales bacterium | reverse complement strand
GAGTAAGGCAACAAACAGGGCTGGGTAGTGTCCGATCCAGGTGAAGGGTGTGCGGCCATGGCGAGGTTGGATCTGGCCGGTGAGTGTATCGACGCGTTGATTGGGTAGAGAGTTTAAAATTTCGCCTCGACTGCCAATGTGTGCCGTTACTCCATCGTTGGTGGCACGAAGCATGGGGCGGCCACTCTCAATCGCTCGCATTTGCGCCATCTGAAGGTGTTGATCCCGGGCAATGCTTTGGCCGAACCAGGCATCGTTGCTCACGCTTAATAGCATCGAGCTGGATTTGGACTTTTGATGTGCCAAGCCGGGGTAGGCGACCTCGTAACAGATCATCACCCCAGGTTTGAGACCAAACAGGGTCAGCGGTTGGGCGGACTGCCCCCGAATAATGGTAGACAGGGGTAGATCAAAAAAGTCGATCAGGCCACGAAGCCAGGGCTCCAGCGGCATGTATTCGCCAAAGGGTACCAGCCGTGTTTTGTAGTCGGCTCCTTGGGCCTGACCAAAGCCTGCCAATGCATTGTAGTAACGCGGCAAACGGTCTTTCGGCCCGGCGATTAGCCGGCCGCTGACCAGGGCGCTGTCAGGAAATGCCTCAGCGAACCGTGCGAAAAACTGATCGGCCTCGCTGCCTAACAAAGGCAGGGCCGCTTCGCTCCAGACAAACAAGTCCGCAGGGTTGGCTAAGCTTTGATCCAGATGTCGGTCAATAATTTCAGCGCGCCAATCCGCGGCCCACTTTTTGTCGGCAGGAACATTAGGTTGAATCAGGGCATAGCTGAGCGGATCGCCGTGTTTTTCGGTGCTCGGCCAGGGTAACGCCGCGCTGACAATGAGTGGCACCAGGGCCAGCCATCGACGCTGAAAAATAAATACGGCGGTCAGTGCCACCATTGCGCTGATGCCATACACGCCGACGTAGGCGCCCAAACTGGCGAAGGGAGTGTCTGTGGCGGCGTAGCCGACAAACAACCAGGGAAAGCCGGTAAGAAGATAGGTCCGAATGATTTCGGAGGTTACGACCAAGGCAGGAAAAGCCAACCATAAGGGTAGGACCTTGAGCCGGCTAAAAATCCAGCCGTTGAAGGCGTAGACCAGACTGAGCCCGAAAATGAAGCTGAGCCAAAGGACTGCGGATAGAGGTATTGGCGTGTTAGCCACTTGATGGATGCTGACCCAGACCCAGTGTGCGCCGGAGGCGAATAATCCCAGTCCGAAAAAGAAGCTGGATAGTATGGGGCGTTGACCTAAGGTAAACAGCCAGCCCAGTAGCGCTAAAATGGCCAGAGGTGCCCAGTTAAAAGGCGCCAATGACAGGGTTTGGGCGACGCCTGCGGTCGCCGCCAGTGCGCTAACTTGCCAAGTTTTCAACGGCTTTGGATACACGCAGTAAATGGACTCTGCGGTTGTCGGCGTTGGTCACTTCGAACTGCCAGGGTCCTAAGTTAACGGTTTCGTCGATGGCCGGTAGATGGCCAAATGCATGCACGACGAGTCCACCGATGGTGTCGAATTCATCGTCGGCAAATTTCGTTCCCATGGCTTCATTAAAATCTTCGATCGCCAGTGTGGCTTTGACCATATAGACATCGTCACCCAGGTCACGAACGCCATCTTCTTCGTCGATGTCATGCTCATCTTCGATGTCACCCACGATTTGTTCGAGCACATCTTCAATAGTCACAAGCCCAGCAAAGTTACCGAACTCGTCGACCACCAAGGCCATGTGGAAACGTTGATCACGGAACTCACGTAGCAAGGTGTCGAGCCGTTTGGATTCCGGCACAAATCGTGCGGGGCGGGCTACTTCCTTAAGGGCGAAATCCTCACTTGAGCGATCGCTCATGAGTAGTGGCAATAAATCCTTAGCCAGCAATACGCCCACCACGTCATCCGAATCGTTGATGACAGGAAATCGCGAGTGAGCGGATTCAACAACTCTGGGCATGAAGGTGTCGATCGCCTCGGCGCTCTTAATTTCGACCACCTGTGAGCGGGGAATCATGACGTCTCGCACCTGCATCTCTGAAACCTGCAGAGCGCCCTCGATGATGCTCAACACCTCAGCATTCAGAAGGTTGTCGCTATGAGCCTCACGCAACAGATCCAGTAATTCTTCCCGGTCCTGAGGTTGCGGATGAATGGCCTTTTGGAGGCGGGCCACTAGCCCAATCGATTTATCGCTCATAAGGATTCTGTATGCCGTGCTTGGCCAGTAATTCAATTTCCAAGGCTTCCATGACCTCGGCTTCCTCGTCCTCAATATGATCAAACCCGCGCAAATGCAGCATTCCATGAACCAACATGTGGGCCCAATGATCCATCAACGGTTTGCCTTGCTCGGCAGCTTCGCGCTGAATCACTGGGGCGCATAGGGCAATGTCGCCCAACAGGTCGAGCGTGACGCCTGGCATGGGCTCGTAGGGAAAGGACAGAACATTGGTGGGTTTGTTCTTGTCGCGAAACTGATGGTTGAGCGTCTGCATCGCTGTCTCATCAATCACTTGGATGGATAATTCGGTCTGCGGATTTAGCGCAGGAAAATCTAAAATCTCGCCTGAGGCCCATTCGGCCCAGGCGATAATCGAGTCGGGTTCGGGTGACTCGGATGAGTCAATTTGAAGTTCAATCTGCATGCGGCGGCTTCTTGTCGTAGGCTTCGACGATACGTTGGACTAAGGGGTGGCGAACGACATCCTTGCTTTGGAAATGTGTAATGCCGATGCCTGGAACGTCTCCCAGAATGTCCAGGGCGTTCAGTAGTCCAGACGCTTTAGCGCTGGGTAAGTCGATTTGTGACGGGTCACCCGTGATCACGGCTTTGGACCCAAAACCGATACGGGTCAGGAACATCTTCATTTGCTCGCGAGTCGTGTTTTGTGACTCGTCCAGAATGATGTAAGCATCGTTCAAGGTTCGTCCGCGCATGAATGCAAGCGGCGCCACTTCGATCACTTGCCGCTCAATTAATCGGCCTACTTGCTCGAACCCCAACATTTCGTAAAGGGCGTCATATAAAGGGCGCAAGTAAGGATCGACTTTTTGAGCTAAATCACCCGGCAGAAACCCCAGTTTTTCGCCTGCTTCGACAGCTGGACGGACCAGCAAAATGCGACGCACTCGGTCTTGTTTCAAAGCTTCTGCGGCGCAGGCAACAGCAAGCCAAGTTTTTCCCGTGCCCGCCGGACCAATGCCAAAAGAGATATCGTGTTTTTTGATCGACTCAACGTAACCGCGTTGGTTGCCGCCGCGAGGGCGAACGCTGATTTTCGGTGTCTGGATCAATGAGCTGTCAATTTTTTCATCATGCCTAGCGTGATGTGCCTCGACGCGGTGCTCCCGAAGCACCAGGTGAATATCCTCGGGCCCAATATCGTCCTGGGATTCGGTTGTGGCATAAATCTGGCCGAGCAAATCAACCCCCAGCGCGGCGGTGTCAGCCGGCCCGGTCAATTCAAATTGATTACCTCGTGAGCGGATTTCAATGCCCAGTCGACGTTCAAGCAGTTTGATGTTTTCGTTGTGCAGGCCACACAGTATCTGGATTCTACTCGCGTTGTCAGGCTGCAGTTCCAGCCGGCGCGTCAATGTGTCGGAGCTCAAATGATTGCTCTTGTTGTGATCGATAGATAGAGAATAACGCCGGTCTTAAAACAATCCAACCATCTGGTGGATTAACGTTTTATTGCGGGGTCAACCAAGGTGCCGCGCAGCGAGTTGGGTAATGCCTCTTGGATCAACACATCCGTGAAATGCCCGATCAAGCTGGCATCGTCACAACGGAAATTGACGACGCGATTGTTTTCGGTCCGGCCCTGCAATTGTCCAGGGTCCTTTTTGGAGACGCCGGTGACCAAAACATTTTCCGTGTTGCCCACCATGTTCTGAGAAATCTCCATCGCCATACCGGCAATTCGGCCCTGCAAGATAGATAGGCGTTTCTTTTTGACATCCGCCGGTACGTCATCCGGAATGTCGCTGGCGGGTGTGCCGGGACGACGGCTGTAGATAAAGCTGAATGAGTGATCAAAGCC
>JAAXJV010000004.1 GCA_012269655.1 Pseudomonadales bacterium | reverse complement strand
CAGCGGCACTGGCCTATGGCATGGACAAAGCCCAGGGCGATAAAACCATTGCGGTTTATGATCTGGGTGGCGGCACATTCGACGTATCGATCATCGAGATCGCGGACGTCGATGGCGAAAAGCAATTTGAAGTGCTGGCCACAAATGGTGATACCTTCTTAGGTGGCGAAGACTTTGACATGCGTTTAATCGACTTCTTGGCCGAGAGCTTTAAGTCCGAGCAAGGCATGGACCTGAAGGGCGACCCGCTTGCGATGCAGCGCCTGAAGGAAGCGGCAGAGAAAGCAAAAATTGAGCTGTCCTCAAGCCAGCAAACTGACGTCAACCTGCCCTACATCACAGCCGACGCAACAGGCCCCAAGCACCTGAACGTAAAAATCACTCGCGCCAAACTGGAATCCTTGGTCGAAGATTTGGTTCAAAACTCATTGGCCCCCTGCAAGCAGGCTTTGGAAGACGCAGACCTTTCACCCAGTGAAATCGATGACGTGATTTTGGTCGGTGGGCAGACGCGTATGCCCTTGGTACAAAGCAAGGTGGCTGAGTTCTTTGGCAAGGAACCCCGCAAAGACGTTAACCCCGATGAAGCTGTGGCTGTCGGTGCCGCACTGCAGGGCGCGGTGTTGTCAGGCGACGTCAAAGACGTATTGCTACTGGACGTGACTCCGCTAAGCCTAGGTATTGAAACCATGGGTGGCGTCATGACTGCATTGATCGAAAAAAACACCACCATCCCGACCAAAAAGACACAGACTTTCTCGACCGCCGAGGACAACCAGCCTGCTGTGACCATTCACGTCTTGCAGGGCGAGCGTAAACAAGCCAGCGCCAACAAGAGCCTTGGCAAGTTTGATTTGTCAGACATCCCGCCGGCACCTCGCGGCATGCCTCAGATCGAAGTGGCGTTTGATATCGACGCCAACGGTATCTTGAACGTTTCTGCTAAAGACAAGGCCACTGGCAAAGAACAGTCAATTGTTATTAAAGCCTCAAGCGGACTGTCGGATGAAGAAATCGAACAAATGGTCGCTGATGCGGAAGCTAACGCAGCAGACGACAAAAAGTTCGAAGAGATGATCACCGCACGCAACACCGGTGACAGCTTGCTGCACGCGACTCGCAAGGCGTTAACCGAAGCCGGCGACAAATTGACCGACGACGATAAAGCACCGGTTGAAGCGGCAGCAAATGAGCTGGAGGAAGCGTTGAAGGGCGACGACAAAGACGCCATTGAAGCGAAAACTCAGGCTCTGTCCGAAGCGCAGGCCAAGATTGCTGAAAAACTGTACGCGGCCGAACCCGAAGCGGGTGCAGCCGAGGCTAGCGATCAGACCGGCGGCGACGACGATGTGGTCGATGCCGAGTTTGAAGAAGTTAAGGACGACAAGTAATCGCTACGGCGTAGGATCTAGGATTGGCAAAGCGCGACTATTACGAAGTTCTGGGTGTCTCAAAGGACATTGATGGCAAAGAACTCAAAAAGGCTTATCGAAAAAAAGCCATGAAGTACCACCCGGATCGAAATCCGGGTGATGCTGAGGCGGAAGAGAAGTTCAAAGAACTCTCCGAAGCTTACGAAGTGCTATCGGATGGCGATAAGCGCGCTGCCTACGATCGTTATGGTCACGAGGCCGTAGACGGCAGTGCTGGTGGCTTTGGCGGTCAGGGCGGTGCCGATTTCAGCGACATCTTCGGTGACGTGTTTGGCGACATCTTTGGTGGCGGCGGACGTCGCCAGCAAGGGCCGGCACCGGGTGCTGACCTGCGTTACCAAATGGAATTGTCGCTCGAAGAGGCCGTGCGCGGCGTCGAGAAAAAAATCCGTATTCCTACCATGGTCGGTTGTAAGCCCTGTTCCGGAACCGGTGCCAAAGAGGGCTCCAAGCCCAGCACATGCGGCACCTGTAATGGGCATGGCCAGGTTCGCATGCAGCAAGGATTTTTCTCGGTTCAGCAAACCTGTCCACGGTGCCAAGGACGCGGTCAAGTCATTGAAGATCCCTGCACTAGCTGCCGGGGTCGCGGTGTAACCGAAGAAACCAAAACTCTGTCGGTCAAAATCCCAGCCGGCGTGGACACGGGCGATCGAATTCGTCTGGCTGGCGAAGGCGAAGCTGCCCCAAATGGTGGACGCACCGGAGATCTTTACGTACAGGTTGCGGTCAAACAGCACCCCATATTTGAGCGTGACGGTAAACATCTCTACTGCGAAGTTCCGATCAATTTCGCCGATGCCGCCCTGGGCGGTGATCTCGAAGTTCCCACGCTCTCGGGGCGCGTCAAACTGAGCATTCCCGAAGGCACCCAGACCGGCAAAATGTTCCGTCTACGTGGCAAAGGCATCAAGCCCGTGCGCGGTGGCAGTGTAGGCGATTTACTTTGCAAAGTTGTTGTCGAGACGCCGGTGGGCCTGTCCAAAGAGCAAAAAGACTTGTTGGATCAGTTCCGCGAGTCGACAACCGGGAAAAAGCACCAGCCCAAATCCAGCAGTTGGTTTGACAGCGTCAAAGGCTTTTTCGACGACCTTTAGTCCAACCTCGACAACCAATTCTTGGTTTTGAGGACTGTGCACCAGCTTTATATAAAGTATTTCCTAAGCTCTCCCTGATAACTTACTCAAAGGGAGAGTGATGGAGCACTTTCGAATCGCCATCATTGAGGATTCGCCGGACGACTGCGCCCTGCTGCAAAGAATCTTAAGCCGCAGTAGTCAGCCAAGCTTCTCTACATCGGTTTACCCAACGCTAGCATCGGGCAAAGAAGCCTTGCACAACGACAATTACGATCTGTATCTAATCGATCTTAGCCTGCCCGACGGCTCGGGACTTGACCTGCTTAAACTTGCCGAAATTGAATCCTCAAGCAAACCGTTAGTGGTTATGACAGGCGTAGGCGAGAACGATGTCGACGGCCAAGCCATGTCCCTCGGCGCCACCGATTTTTTGCACAAAAGTGAAATCGAGAATGACCAACTCATTCGCCGGCTGCGTTATGCCATTCAGCGTAAACATTACGAGATGTCACTCAAGCATCATGCAAATCATGATCGTCTAACCGGACTCGCGCAGGCGCACTATTTTCGCGAAGAAACAGAGCGTGCCGTAGCCCGACATCTGCGTTCAGGCTCAAATCTGGCGTTATTGTTGTTGGATCTTGATGGCTTTAAACAGGTGAATGACAAATTCGGACACTCCACCGGAGATCAAATGCTGCAGCATGTCAGCCAAGTGCTTCGCAATCTGGTTCGCGGAGGCGATTTAGTCGGCCGACTAGGCGGCGACGAATTCGGCATCTTGCTGGAAAATGTCAACGATTGGTCTGCGCCAGAACAGCTTTCGCGCAAACTCCAGACCAGGATTTCGCGCCCTTTGAACAACGCCAAAGGCGAATCGCGTGTAGGCGCTTCGGTCGGCATCGCCCTATGCCCAGTTGATGGGTCGAGCGGTGCCGAATTACTCGAGCGCGCAGACATGCGCATGTACGAGCAGAAACATCAGCGCAACCAACGGCGCCTTTCCTCGATCTGACCTACCGCGGCGGCAACAAATTTCGTAGAATGTCGGCTTCATTTTTTCGGATTGCCCAATGAAACCGCACGTAGTCGACGTCACCCAAGACGATTTTGAATCCGTTGTTCTGCAAGGAAGCCAGCAAACTCCTGTACTGGTCGACTTCTGGGCGGATTGGTGTGCGCCGTGCAAACAACTCGCCCCTGTATTGGAATCACTGGCCGAAGAGTACCAAGGGGCCTTCTTGCTGGCGAAAGTTGATACCGAAGCCAATCAAATGCTTTCAGCCCAGGTTGGCGTTCGCAGCCTGCCAACGGTACTGCTGGTTAAAGACGGTCAAGTCGTCGATCACTTTATGGGGGCGCTTCCCGAAGGTGAGATTCGTGAGTTTCTGAACAAGCACATCGAGGCACCCGCGGTCGACGGAATGACGCTGGCGAAAGAACTGATGAGTGAAGGTGATCTTGAGGGTGCCATCGAGGCCTTCAAAGCTTTGGTTGAAGCGGACCCCGACAATTACGAAGCCTACCT
>JAAXJV010000281.1:1301-4063 GCA_012269655.1 Pseudomonadales bacterium | reverse complement strand
TGCGTATTTGGAAAGCGCTGCAGTCCATTGAGCCGGGCGCGCCCATTCATTACGCCGAGTTAGCCCAGCGAATCGATTCGCCGAAAGCCGCGCGAGCCGTCGGAAGTGCTTGCGCCGCGAACCCGGTTTGCCTTAGCGTTCCGTGCCATCGGGTGATTCCCGCCAGCGGTGGACTGGGCGGTTATCGCTGGGGTGCCTGGCGCAAAGCCTGGTTGCTCGCTTTTGAAGAGTTGAATCGAACTTGAATCGAACTGGAATCGCGCTGGCCATGGCCAGCTTCTTAATGTGGGGAACCTTCCCGCTTTATTGGGTCAACACCATTGCGGTGCCGGCCTTTGAAGTGCTGTCGCATCGCGGCTTCTGGATTGTGCCATTCTTACTGGTCGTGATTACCTGGGCTCGGATGTGGCCGGGTGTTAGTGAGGCGTTTAGCCGCACGAATCTGCCATGGCTGATGATGTCTGCGGTTTTGATCGCGATTAACTGGGGGGTCTATGTCTGGGCAGTGGCCGAGCAAGCGGTGACTGAAGCAGCCCTCGGTTATTATTTAACCCCATTGTTAAACGTTGCGGCGGGTATGTTGCTGTTTGGCGAACGACTATCCCGGCTCAAAGCACTGGCCCTGATTATTGCGGGCATCGGTGTTCTGTCCGTCGCTGTGTTGGTCGGCAGTTGGCCATGGTTTGGATTGGCGGTCGGATTTAGCTTTGCGGCCTATTCCTCGACCCGAAAAAAGGCCAAGGTCGAGGCTATCCAAGGACTCGCGGCAGAATCCTTCTTGTTGTTTCCGATCTGGGCGATTTATCTGTGGGTTTGGGGCGACATTAAGTGGGTCACGACTGAGCCGACAGCGATTTGGTTGGTGCTGGGCGGCGCGGTCACGGCAATTCCTCTGATCACTCACGTGGCCGCAGCGCGGCGAATTCCGCTGTCGTTGTTAGGTATGTTGTTTTTTACCGTGCCCACTTTGCAGATGGCGAACGGCGTGCTGGTGCTAGGCGAGCCATGGGATTGGCAGCGGGGCGTGGCCTTTGGCTTTATCTGGACGGCGGTGGCACTGTATTTGTTTGACGAATATCGCACCAGCCGCCGGGCCGCTTCCCCGGCCTATAAATAAGGCTCGACCAACCAGCCAATCAGTAGTGAGCCGCCACCGAGTACCAAGACGACTGCAAGCAGGCCGCCCATCATCACCCAAGGCTTGAACGGCTGGCGCTTCACCTGATGTTCAGGGGCGTTGATGTATTCTTCGACCGCTTTTAATTCTTCTTTGGTGTAAAGCTTGGGATCGCGTTCAGGCATTCCAATTCACTCCTACAGTTTGCGCAACCTCGACCAGCGAGTCCCAGTTGCCTTGATCAAATTCAATGCCCTGCGAGCGTTGCGCGTGCGTTGAACGCTCCGGATCGCCGGGCAAAATGACCGGCAGATTGCCAGCAGGCGCACTTCCCTTCACGAATTCGGTGAGCTGTTCCATCTCTTTGACCAGATAATCGGTTTGGGTAAAGCGCGCCGGATCAATCAGAATCGACATCATATTGTTCACGATGCCTCCTAATCGTTCGTTTTGCGGCGCGATACTGCCACCTCCGGTCATGACGCCCCCTAAAATCTCGCACATCAGGGCCAGTGCGTAGCCTTTGTGTTCGGCCAGAGGCGTCAGCGCACCGAAAGGCTCTTCCCACATAACGCTGGGCTGGTCGCTCAACTCACCTTCAGCGCTGATCACCGCGCCGTGTGGCACGGTTTTTCCGCCTAAATAGGCCACTCGGGTTTTACCTAGGGCAATTTGGCTGGTCGCCATGTCGAGCAAAATTTCAGGCGACTTGCCTTGCGCTGGCATGCCGAAACAAATGGGGTTGGTGCCAAACACGGCTTCTTTGCCGCGAAAAGCGGCGACCAGCGGGCGATGATCCTGGACGTTGACGAAGTGAAGACTGATCAAGCCCGCCTGGCTGCATTGCTCGGCGTAAGTGCCGATGCGGCCAATGTGATGACAACGGCGCAATCCCACCAAGGCCACTCCATGTTCGTGTGCTTTAGGGATCGCTTTATCCAGCGTTTCCCGGGCAATTCGCTGGCCGAATCCGCGATGACCGTCTACTCCCAGCATAGGGCCGCTGTCCATCCAGGTCTCGGATTCCTGATTCACATTCAATAGCCCGTTTTTAATGCCCGGCAGGTAATTCGTGAGCATGCCAACACCATGTGAATCATGGCCCGCTAGGTTGGCCCTGACTAGATGGTCCGCCACGACCTGCGCTTCAGCGGGCTCGCTTCCGGCAGCGATCAGCGTACGTTCAACCAGTTCAGTCAAATTGGATGGGGAGATAAGGGGCATATCGGCCTCGTTTTTGATTTGCGCTAAGTGTCATAGGCTGGCATCGAGGCGTCAAGACGTTAGACTTTGGCCAATTCATCGATTTTGAGGTTCTGGTGGCGGAACAAAAACGATCCAACCTGTTATTGAACTTAGCGGCCGTGGTTATCGTGCTGGCCGGCATTAAATTGTCCGGCCCGGTCGTCGTGCCTTTATTGATTTCATTGTTCATTGCCATGATTGCCGCGCCGCCGGTGTTTTGGCTTGAGAAGCGCCGTGTACCTGCGGTCATTGCAGTGCTGGGTGTGGTCGGTGTGATTGTGTCTTTTGCAACATTGATCGGCATGGTGGTCGCCGGCAGTATTGACGATTTCCTAGCCGCCTTGCCTGGCTATCAAGCGCGCTTCCGTGGGGAGCTGGCAGGTGTCGTGCCGATTGCGCA
>JAAXJV010000281.1:0-1291 GCA_012269655.1 Pseudomonadales bacterium | reverse complement strand
CCAGTTGATTTGAAAACCCTGCAAGAATTAATCGACCCGGGTGCAGCGATGGGGTTGGTGTCGAATCTTTTGTCCGGTTTGGGTGGCGTACTCACCAACAGTTTCCTGATTCTGTTGCTCGTCATATTCATACTGCTGGAAGCCTCAAGCCTGCCGACCAAAGTTCGCAGTGCGCTTAAGGCACCTGAGGCCGCGCTGAATCGTTTCGCTGAATTGGCCTCTAAGATGAATACCTATTTGGCGATCAAAACCTGGGTCAGCTTGGGCACTGGTGTGTCGGCAGCGACCCTGTGCTATCTGACCGGCGTAGACTTCCCATTAGTGCTCGGTTTGCTGGCATTTCTATTGAACTACATCCCCAACATCGGATCGATTTTGGCCGCGATACCGGCCGTGGTGTTGGCGTTTCTTGAACTGGGTACTGGCACGGCGCTGGGGATCGGCGTGGGATATTTCGCCATCAACACGGTGTTTGGAAACATCATTGAGCCCAAATTCCAAGGCCGTGGCGTCGGCCTAAGCACCTTTGTGGTGTTTTTTAGCTTGGTGTTCTGGGGCTGGCTGTTGGGTAGTGTCGGAATGCTGTTGTCGATCCCACTGACCATGTCGTTAAAAATCGCCTTAGATGCCTACGACGAAACGCGCTGGCTTGCGCGCTTGTTAGGGCCTGAAAACGAGCAGTCACTGCTTGCTTCATCAGAGGATTAAAGCCATGGAACTGGCACAAATCGAAGAACTACTGATGTATTTGGGCATCGCTGGATTGGTCGCCTTGATGTGTTGGATCGTTTATGACGTCGGCACCAAAGCCGGCGCGGGTAAATGGGGGCTGATCACCATGATGGGTGTGTTGATGGCGGCACCCCTGGTCTTTGTCATCAAAACCATTGTGGTGTTGATTCTCGACGCGTAAGGCGTGCTTACAGCTAGAACAAAAAGTCATATCAATAGTGGCCAATTAGAACGATTAGGCATATAATGCGCGCGCTTGTTTTTTGGCCGCGGGTGCGGCCGCGTTTTCGTTCACGCCATTGATAGGGATTTTCTATGTTAAGGATTCTTTTGGCGTTGTTTGCTCTGATGCCGAGCGCTGCAATGGCAGCCGAAGCCGGTATGGACCTAACAATGCATCCTGTGGGTTTCTTTGCGATTGCAGTGTTTGTGGTGGCCTATGCCCTTGTGATGGGCGAGGAAGTACTGCACCTTCGTAAGTCAAAACCCGTGTTGATTGCCGCGGGCGTGATCTGGGCCTCGGTGGCTTACGTCTACTCGGGCATGGGCGATACCCATT
>JAAXJV010000086.1:13655-15996 GCA_012269655.1 Pseudomonadales bacterium | reverse complement strand
ACGCCGCCTGTCTTCGGAGTTTATTTGATCGATCTAGTCTTGCGATGGATTGAACAATCCGGCGGTGTTGAGGCCATGAACCAGCGCGCTCAGGCCCGCAGCGAAAAGTTATATCGTGCGATTGATCAATCGGATTTTTATTCGAACCCGGTCGCGCCTGCCGCTCGTAGCCGAATGAATGTGCCATTTCTGCTGGCAGATGAGTCCTTGAATGAACGCTTTGTCAGCGAAGCCGAGGCCCGGGGGCTGATGTTCCTAAAGGGTCACCGTAGTGTCGGTGGTATGCGAGCCTCGCTTTACAATGCATTGCCCAGCGAAGCGGTTAACGCCCTGGTGGAATTTATGCAGGAATTTGAGGCGCAACACGCATGAATTTGGACGAACTACGCCAAGCCATTGATTCAGTGGACTTAGACATTCAACGTCTGATCGAAAAGCGTGCGGATCTGGCGCAGCAAGTGGGGCGGGTCAAGAAAGCCGACTCGGGCGGGCAGCCCGTAGTATTTTATCGACCTGATCGTGAAGCCATGGTCCTGCGTCGTGTGATGGAGCGAGCCGAAGGTGACTTGCCGCCTCAGCGCACCGCTCAAATCTTTCGTGAAATCATGTCCGCTTGTCTGGCGCTAGAGGAGCCGACCCAGATTGCCTTTCTGGGTCCTCAGGGCACCTTCACTGAAGCTGCAGCGCATAAACATTTCGGCAGTGCCGGGGTATTAAATCCGCAAACCACCATTCGCGATGTGTTTCGTGAAGTGGAAGCGGGCAGTGCGCATTACGGCGTGGTGCCGGTCGAGAACAGTACCGAAGGTGTGGTCAGCCATACGCTGGACAGTTTTATTGCCTCACCTTTAAAGATCTGCGGTGAAGTTGAAATGCCGATCCATCATAATTTGATGGGAGACGGACAGGTTGAATTGCGTGACATCACGCATGTGTACAGCCACCAGCAATCGCTGGCGCAGTGTCGTCAATGGCTGGACGCGAATCTACCTCAGGCTGAACGAATTGCGGTGAATTCGAACGCGGAAGCGGCGCGGATGGTGGCTCAGGACTCACGCCCGGCAGGCCAGATTTGGGCTTCGATTGGCGGTGATGTCGCAGCCAAACGCTACGAGTTGGATTTTCTGGCGCGCCGTATTGAAGACGAGCCTGACAATAGTACTCGTTTCTTGGTGATTGGACGAGTTGAACCTGGTTCAACAGGCAAAGACAAAACCTCGATCATTGTCTCGCTCTCAAATCAGCCCGGGGCCTTGTACGCCTTGCTCGAACCTTTCAATCGACGTGGCGTGGATATGACCCGATTGGAAACTCGACCGGCTCGCATGGCGACCTGGGCTTATGTGTTTTATATCGATTTTTCCGGCCATCAGAACGACCCTGAAATCGAAGGGCTCTTGGCCGAGCTGCGCGACCAAGCGCTGGAATTGCAAATTTTGGGCTCTTACCCGACCGCGGTCCTTTAATCGATGCATTTAGCGGTTGTCGGCTTTGGCCTAATTGGTGGTTCGCTCGCAGCATCCTTGCGCAAGCGTTGGCCGGGTATTCGTATATCGGGCTACGCTCGCAGTGAGCAGACGCGCAAGCAGGCGCTGGCACTCGGTCTTGCAGACGAGATGCCCGCTACGCTGCTTGAGGCGGTTAAAGGGGCCGATATCATTTTTGTATCGACGCCCGTGGCCAGTTTTGAAAGCATTTTTTCGACCTTGGCCGAGTGCCTAACGGACGCGCAAATTGTCACCGATGGCGGAAGTGTCAAAGGCAGCGTAGTCAATGATGCACGAAGCGCTTTCGGACCTTTGTTTTCTCGCTTCGTACCGGGGCATCCGATTGCAGGCTCCGAGAATTCCGGCGTAACGGCCGCGGATGCCGAGCTGTATGTGGATCGTCAAGTCCTCTTAACGCCTCTGCCAGAGACCGACGTGGCTGCAGTCGCCGAGGTCACTCGCTTGTGGAACAGGGCTGGCGCCAAGGTTGAGTGCATGGCCGTTGAGCGCCACGACCAGGTGTTAGCGGCGACCAGTCATTTGCCGCACCTGTTGGCTTTTTCATTGGTCGACACGCTTGCTAAGGACGATCAGCATTTAGATATTTTTCGATACGCCGCCGGTGGTTTCCGTGATTTTACCCGCATTGCGGGCTCGGACCCGGTCATGTGGCGGGACATTTTCACTACCAATCGCACGGCGATGTTGCAACAGATTGATGCCTTCAGTGCAGGTCTTGCGGCATTGCGAGCAGAGGTCGAAGCGAGTGATGGCAAAGCCATGCAAGCCCGCTTTGCCAGAGCCAAAGCCGCGCGCGACTTTTTTACCGATTTACAGGACAAACCCGTGAGCCA
>JAAXJV010000086.1:0-13555 GCA_012269655.1 Pseudomonadales bacterium | reverse complement strand
GGTGTCGGCCTGAACGGTCTGAAAGCCCCCAAAGATCGCCTGTGGATGGGCAATTCAGGCACCACGATTCGTCTGATGTCGGGCTTGTTGTCCGGCCAATCCTTTGATGTGCGCCTAGAGGGCGATCCATCTTTGTCAAAGCGTCCTATGCGCCGTGTTTCTGATCCTCTGTCATTGATGGGTGCAAAGATCGAAACCGCCGAAGGAGGAACGCCTCCTTTGACTATTCGTGGGGGGCAGCCGTTAAAGGGCATTCATTACGATATGCCAATGGCCAGTGCTCAGGTCAAAAGCTCGATCTTGTTGGCTGGGTTATTTGCTGAAGGTGAAACTTCGGTGACGGAGCCTGCGCCTACTCGCGATCACACCGAGAATATGTTGAACGGATTTGGATACGAAGTCATTCGTGAGGGCGCAACCGCCCGTTTGGTCGGTGGTGGCAAACTGACCGCACGGGATATCGATGTGCCGGCGGATATCAGTTCGGCCGCTTTTTTCCTTGTGGCGGCCAGTATCACGCCCGGCGCGGATCTGACTCTGACACACGTCGGTATTAACCCAACTCGCACGGGCATTATCGACATCCTTAAATTGATGGGTGCTGACATTCAAATTCAAAACCAACGGGATGTCGGTGGTGAACCCGTGGCCGATCTTCGAGTGCGTTATGCCAAGTTAAAGGGCATTCACATTCCCGAGGAACTGGTGCCGCTGGCCATTGATGAGCTACCTGTCACTATGATTGCTGCGGCCTGCGCTGAAGGAGACACCCTGATCACGGGAGCGGAAGAGTTGCGTGTTAAGGAATCCGACCGTATCCAATCCATGGTAGATGGATTGAATGCGCTGGGCGTGAATGCTCTGGCTAAGCCGGACGGGGCAGTGATTCCAGGCAATCCGGATCAAGAGGTATTTGGATCAGGCAGTATCGAGACGCATTTCGACCACCGCATCGCCATGAGTTTCCTCATCGCAGGATTACGCGGTGCAGGTCAAATTAAAGTGCTGGGTTGTGAGCACGTGGCGACCAGCTTCCCGAATTTCCGAGCACTTTGCTTGTCTTTGGGCCTGAACATTGAGGATGCCATTTGAAGTCGCGGGTCATCACGGTTGATGGACCGTCTGGCGTTGGCAAAGGAACCGTTTGCGGTCATTTAGCCAATCGACTCGGTTGGCATCTGTTGGACTCAGGCAGCCTGTATCGCCTGACTGGCTTGGCTGTGCGTCAAGACCATGGCGAATTTAATAATCCCAGTGCGTGCGCCTTGACCGCCCGTAGCTTAGACGTTCGTTTCGAAAATCAATCCGGATTACGAGTCTTTTTGTCAGGCGACGAGGTGACCCAAGCAATTCGAACAGAGCAAGCGGGGCAGGACGCCTCGGTTGTAGCGGCCATTCCCGAGGTAAGGGCCGCACTCTTGGATTGGCAACATCAGGCGCTGCGAGGGCCGGGGTTGATTGCAGATGGGCGAGACATGGGAACAGTGGTGTTTCCCGATGCTGGTCTAAAGCTGTACTTGGATGCCTCCTGCGAGGAACGCGCTCGGCGACGTTACAATCAGTTGCGAGAAACCGATAAAACCGTTACCCTCGCGACCGTTTTGAAGGACTTGCAGGCTCGAGATGATCGAGACTCGTCACGCGAAGCGGCACCACTCAAGCCCGCGGCCGATGCCCGGGTGTTAGACACCAGCGCACTCACCTTGGTTGATATGCTGGCCCTAATTGATGATTGGGTGGATGAGTATTTAGGGTCTTAGGGCCCTGGGTGATAAGCCAGTGCACCGTCAGTACTGGACCTGGCTTGTCTTATTTAACGGATCCGCATGACTGACCACGCGGCACGATGGGCATTCGCCCAAGGCAGAAACTATGAGCGAAAACTTCGCTGAACTCTTCGAGCAATCTCTAAACGATCTGGACATGCGTCCGGGCTCAATCATCGACGCCATTGTTGTTGATATCGACTCTGAAATGATCACCGTAAACGCCGGTTTGAAATCTGAAGGTGCAATTCCGCGCGCTCAGTTCCTGGCGGACGACGGCAGCCTGAAACTGGAAGTGGGTGACATCGTTCAGGTGGCACTGGACGCGGTTGAAGACGGATTCGGTGCAACGCGCCTGAGCCGTGAAAAGGCTAAGCGTCACGAAGCATGGCAGATCTTGGCCAAGGCACACGAAGCGAGTGAAATCGTTCACGGTGTGATTAATGGCAAGGTCAAAGGCGGCTTTACCGTTGAAGTACAGTCTATCCGTGCATTCTTGCCGGGTTCTTTGGTTGATACCCGTCCGGTTCGCGACGTGGCTCACCTGGAAGGCAAAGAGCTGGAATTCAAGGTCATTAAGCTGGACCAGAAGCGTAACAACGTTGTTGTTTCTCGTCGTGCGGTCTTGGAAGCTGAAAACAGTGTCGAGCGCGAAGAGCTGCTGAAGAACTTGGTTGAAGGCATGTCAGCGAAGGGTCTGGTTAAGAACCTAACTGACTACGGTGCGTTCGTAGACCTGGGTGGTGTTGACGGTCTGTTGCACATCACTGACATGGCTTGGAAGCGTATCAAGCATCCGTCAGAAATCGTTGCTGTAGGTGACGAGATCGACGTGAAAGTCTTGAAGTTCGATCGTGAGCGTAACCGCGTATCACTGGGTCTTAAGCAGTTGGGCGAAGATCCGTGGGTTAACATCAAGGGCCGTTACCCCGAGAACACCCGTGTTGTGGCTAAGGTCACTAATCTAACCGACTACGGCTGTTTTGCTGAAATCGAAGAAGGCGTTGAAGGTTTGATCCACGTTTCAGAAATGGACTGGACCAACAAGAACATCCATCCTTCGAAAGTCGTCAACCTAGGTGACGAGATCGAAGTCATGATCCTGGACATCGACGAAGAGCGTCGTCGTATTTCTTTGGGTCTGAAGCAGTGCCAAGCGAATCCTTGGGAGTCTTTCGCTGAGAAAGCAGCCAAGGGCGACAAGGTCTCTGGCTCGATCAAGTCAATCACAGACTTCGGTGTCTTCATCGGTCTGGACGGTGGCATCGACGGTCTGATCCACTTGTCAGACATCTCTTGGAACGAAGCGGGTGAAGAAGCCGTACGTCGTTACAAGAAAGGCGAAGAAGTCGAGGCAGTGATCCTGTCAATCGACCCTGAGCGTGAGCGCATTAGCCTGGGCATCAAGCAGATGGAACAGGATCCGGTACAGGACTTCATGACGTCACACGACAAGGGTGACGTGGTGAAAGGTAAGGTCGTCAGTGTCGACGCTCGTGGTGCAGAAGTCGAAGTTGCACCGCTGGTTAATGCTTACCTGCGTGTTTCTGAAATCAGCCAAGACCGCATCGAAGACGCCAGCACTGTGCTGAAAGTTGGTGATGAAGTCGAAGCCCGTTTGACCAACGTCAACCGTAAGGACCGCTCACTGGCCATCTCTATCAAGGCGATGGAACTGGCCGATCAGCGTGAAGCACTCAAGAGTGTTAACGAAGCCAATGAAGAGTCAGGCGATCTAGGCCCGACGACCATCGGTGAGTTGATCAAGCAGCAGATGTCTAACGACTAATCGCTGTACGATTGGGAAAAGCCCTCGACTTTGTCGGGGGCTTTTTCGTTTCAAACGACCGAAAACTGCGTATACTCCTGTAATCAAAGGAGAAAAGCATGACCCGCTCTGAGCTCATTGAACGCATCTCCCAGCGTTATCCGGATTTACCTCCCATGGACGTGGAAATGGCCGTTAAAGGCATCATCGAACGGATGGCTCGATCCTTAGCTCGAGGCCAGCGAGTAGAAGTGCGTGGATTTGGTAGCTTTGCACTGGCGAAACGTGCGCCTCGCGTGGGCCGTAACCCCAGAACCGGCGAATCCGTATCCTTGGGTACCAAATACGTTCCGCGATTCAAGGCAGGTAAGGCCCTGCGTGATGCGGTGGATGCTTCCCGCTCATGAGCCAGGTATTTCGTTGGCTGAAATCCCTTGGGTTGTTCGCGCTGGTGATTGCCAGCGTATTGATCGGCGTGTTGTTGTTTTTACACAACGATCAGGTCATTGCTCTCGATTTGATCCTATTTTCTACACCTCCTGCCGCGATTGCCGTTTGGCTGTTGGTATTTTTCTTCGTTGGCTTGGCCGTGGGTGCGTCGGTCTCGATTGTTGCCTACCTTTGGATACGTGGGCGGACCTGGGGTCTGCGTCGCAAGGTGCGTAAACTTGAAGACCAAGTGGCCAGTAAAACGTCGACTGAACCGGTTGGCGATTCCAACAAGAACTCTTCTGCATCATTAACGAGTCAAGTATGACCCAGTCACCTGTGATCGTAGCCTTGGATTTCGCTACGCCCGAGGCTGCCTTAGATATGGCAGCGCAACTCGATCCTGCTTTGTGCCGAGTAAAAGTGGGCAAAGAGCTGTTCACGCGTGGAGGGCCCGGCATGGTCGAGGCGTTACACAACCAAGGCTTCGACTTGTTCTTGGATTTGAAATTCCACGATATTCCCAACACCGTCGCTCGAGCCTGTACGGCAGCGGCCGATTTGGGGGTCTGGATGGTCAATGTGCACGCCAGCACAGGCCGCAGTGCAATGACTCAGGCTGCCGAGGCATTGGCGCAGTTTGCTCAGCGTCCCTTGTTGACGGCCGTGACTGTGCTCACCAGTTTCAGCCAGCAAGAGTTGTCCGAAGTGAGTCCGGGTGAAGTGTTGGCAGAAAGAGTGAGCCGGCTAGCGTCATTGGCCAAAGACTGCGGGCTAGACGGTGTTGTCTGCAGCCCTCATGAAGCCTCTGATCTGAGTCAGTCATTAGGGTCAGACTTCGCTTTGGTGACTCCGGGTGTCCGCCCTGAAGGTACTGCGGCAGGGGATCAGACTCGAATCATGACGCCTGCACAGGCGATGGCTGCGGGTTCAACCTATCTGGTTGTGGGCCGTCCCATCACTCAGGCGCCAGACCCCGTAGCCGCGCTGAATCAGATAAATCTCACCTTGGGTGTTGCCTAATCTGACAACTTGAGTCGGTCTTGTCGGATGTCTTGATAATCTAGCCAGTTCAAACTGAGTGCTTTAAAGCGGAGGTGCTTATGAAAGTATTAAGTTTGGGTATGGGCGTCATCATGTGGGCCACTCAGAGTTGGGCAGGTCCGGTGGATATCAATTCAGCCACCGCAACGGAGTTATCTCGGAATTTGTTGGGTGTTGGGCCAGCGATCGCACAGCGAATTGTTCAGTTTCGCGAACAACAAGGCTTTTTCCCTACGCCGGATTCTATTCAACTGGTTCCTGGTGTTGGCGAGAAAACCTATCTAAAAAACATGGACTTCATCCAGGCCGTCATCCCACTTGATACCAAGGTCACAGACTGACCCAATAGAACAAGGTTATTTCCCGTCGGTACTGGAACACTGTACTCCGATCATTGGAGGACAGTGGTATGGCTAACTTGCTGTTAATCGGAGGGGCCGGTTACACCGGCCGTCAGATTATTGATGCCTGGTTGAATCAGGCATCTTCTCAGATAACGGTATTGGACAATGGAACCGGTGTAGGTGGGTTGAGTCGCCTGTTAGAGTTTCAAAATGATGCTCGTGTGCAGATCATCCGCGATGATGCCCGGGACCGGATGCGGATTGATGATTTGTTGGGTTACGAAGCCTTCGATCATGTTGTGCAGTTGGCTACCGGCGCCGCGGGAAAAATGGTTCGGTCCGATGTGCTGGATTCGATGGCCCGTGGCACTCAAATCCTGATAGAAAGCATCGCTCAGCATTGTCCTTTGACGCCGGTCACACAAGTCGTCTCAACCGCTCCCTGGGGAAGCCAGATTGACCGCACGGTTAATCATGGTGTGTCAATCCGCCCAGCAAGCTTGTTAGGGGTAGCCGAAGCAGTTTCGATGGACGTGGCTTTGGGCCTAGGACGTGAGCTGGGTGTTCAAACACGGGTCTTGGTCGCGCCGCTGTCTTTTGGTCCACACCAGCTAGAGGGCCCGGTTGCACAGGTTATTGCCAGCGTGCTGTCTGGGAGGGGCTATCCCAAAACGTTATCAAAGTCACACTGGCGGATGATTTACGGGCCGGACTTGGGGCAGCGAGTCGTGCGTTTTTTGACCCAGCCTACGCAAGGCAGTGTGATTCGCTTGCCTGGATTGCACGAGACCAGTTGGAAGCAACTGACCCTGATGATTGAGCAATTGTTAGAACGCTTCGTTCAAACCAATCCCGCGTTGAAAACACGCTTCCCCGAAGCCAATTGGGAGCGGCGCTTGAGTGACCATGAAACTCACCATCCAGGATGGCCCGAAATCGTGATGGCAGGGCAAGGGGCAATAGAAAAGCCGGAGACCGCTTGGCCAAAGGCGCTGGCGGACACTTTGCGTTGGTATCTTAGTGAACCCAACCTCTGGGAGAGCAGAATTTCTTTGCCCGAGGGCTCGGCATTGGTCAATTGAGTGGAATTTAAAAAAAGTCGTTGACGAGACTTTGGATAGTGCCTATTATCCGCGCCGTTCCAACGGATCCGCTGTAGCTCAGTTGGTAGAGCAGAAGACTGTTAATCTTTTGGTCGCTGGTTCGAGTCCAGCCAGCGGAGCCAATTGGAATTGCTTAAAACCCGACTTGATCGGGTTTTTTTGTGCCCAAAGAATCCCCATGATTTCTTCAGAAAATAAAAAGGAAGAAACATGGACTTTCGTATTCAAGGTAAGACAGCCCTAGTGTTGGGTGCTTCTCAGGGTATTGGTCAAGCGATTGCCAAAGCCCTTGCAGCCGAGGGCGTCAATTTGTTACTCGCGGCGCGCAATGTAGACAACTTGGCGATCACTCAAAAGGCATGTCAGGCTTCGGGTGTCTCCGCGGAAATTTGTACGCTGGATTTGTCGGACGCGACTTCGGTGTCTGATTTCATGGCTTCCATCTCCGATCAATCCATTGACATCCTAGTGTCAAATAGCGGTGGCCCGCCGGCGGCGACCGTTCCCGGCATCGAGTCCTCCGCCTGGACGACACAGTTTCAGAGTATGGTGCTCGCTCAGATTCAAATCATTGAAGCGGTATTGCCTGGCATGCGAGAGCGAGGTTGGGGCCGGATTCAAGTGGTTTCCAGCTCGGGCATCCAAATTCCTATCCCCCACTTGGCGATTTCAAACACCCTTCGGTCATCTTTGGCCGCGTATTGCAAAACTTTGGCAGGTCAGGTGGCAGGACAAGGCGTTACCGTCAACTTGTTGCTGCCGGGCCGGATCGATACCGATCGAGTGCGCTGGCTGGATCAAAATGTGGCCACGAAACAATCGATTTCTGTCGAACAGGCCAAAGCCAATTCCGTCGCTCAAATTCCAGCCGGCCGCTACGGTGAGCCTGAAGAATTTGGCGCCGTGGCTGCCTTTTACGCCAGTGATCAAGCGGGTTACCTGACTGGCAATCAAATTCGTATCGATGGAGGCTTGATAAAGGCCTTGTAGCGAACACGTAATTCTGCGTAGGATCAGAATGTCTCCTCAATAAAAATAGAAAAAGGAAACACCATGAAAAAAGCACTCCTCAGCGCCATCCTAGGCGCTTCAATGACCGCCGGTATCGTACCGCAGGCGGCAGCAGAAGCTGACTATATCTTGGCTACGGCTTCGACTGGCGGTACTTACTATCCAGTGGGCGTTGCCATTAGTACCTTGACCAAGGTGAAGCTGCAGCCGAAACAAAAAATTGGCATGTCGGCCATTAATTCAGCCGGCTCGGGCGAAAACCTACGTTTGATTCGTGAGCGTGAAGCCGACTTTGCGATTTTGCAGGGTTTGTATGGCTACTACGGCTACCAGGGCGTGGGTCCCGTCGAAAAAGACGGTCCTCAGACGCACCTTCGCAGCGTCAGTATGCTGTGGCAGAACGTTGAGCACTACATTGTCCAGAACGAGTTCGCCAAGACAGGCACGGTCTCGGATATCGTAGGTTTGAAGGGTGAAACCTTGGGCATGGGCCGCCAGAACTCAGGCACCATTGGCTCAAACGCGGCCATCATGGGCAACTTGGGTCTGGATATTTACAGCGATGTCGAACTGATGCACGGCGGGTACGGCCCTTCAGCAGACGCATTGCAGAATGGCCAGGTAGCAGGTGTCGGTATTCCCGCGGGCATACCGGTAGGCGCGATCACCAAACTGATGGCCTCAGCCGGAGACCAGGTGACCCTGTTGAACATGAACCCGGAACAGCAAAAGCAAGCCGATGCTGGCTTTAATTTGTGGACGCCTTTCACCATCCCTGCAGGGACCTATCCCGGACAGGATGCAGACGTTCAAACGGTCGCACAGCCTAACTTCTTAGGTACTCATGCGGATGTTGATGAAGAGCACGTTTATTTGATCACCAAAACGATCTACGAAAACTTGCCTTTCTTGAACGGCATTCACCCGGCCACCAAGGTCATGGCGATTGAGAAAGCCATTGACGGTCTGCCGGCTCCGCTTCACCCCGGTGCAGCGCGTTACTATCAAGAGCAGGGGTTGAATATTCCCGCTCGCTTGATTGCTAACTAACTGAAAAACCGGATCGGTCCAGAGGGTACCTCTGGGCCGATTTTTCTAATATGAATTTTTCCGAACGATCCTGCTCAGCATTCGAACACAAACTGGCTTGGCTATTAGGAATTTTCCTAGCCGGGTTTCATATCTATTTGGCATGGCACCCCGTCTTGTCAGAGTTTGCGCGCAACGCCATGCATTTCGCCGGTTTCGTTGCCATGGCGGCCTTGGTTAAACCCGCGGGTTTGGGGCAGGCCTATGAGCGGTTCAGACTCGTGGATTGGGTGTTGGCTGTAGGGGCCGCATGGGCCGCTTGGCATGTTGTGACCCAAGAAACAGCGATTTACGAACGCGGTGTGCGATTGGAGCTGTTCGATTGGGTAGCGATCGGTTGGTTAGTCTTTTGCGCCATCGAATTTTCCAGACGTGTGGCGGGTTGGATTGTACCGGCGCTAATCGTATTGGCGCTAAGTTATATCGCCCTGTGGGGCAGTATGATCCCTGGCGTCTTTCGGTTTGCTGGGCTGTCACTCGAAACCCTCGCGTTTAGGAGTGTCTACGGCGACGATGGCTTGTTCGGTACCATCGCTCGGATCTCATCAACCTATGTTTTTGTGTTCATCGTATTTGGAGCGTTTTTAGTACGCAGCGGAGCCGGTGAATTTGTAATTGACCTAAGCCGTGCGATCGCAGGCCGCATTCAAGGCGGACCCGGATTTGTGGCGGTGATTTCTTCTGGGTTGACCGGAACCATCAGCGGCAGCGCGGTGGCTAACACTGCGTCAACCGGTGTCATTACCATCCCGATGATGAAGCGGGCGGGATTCCCGGCTCCTTTTGCAGGCGCGGTCGAGGCCAGTGCATCGACCGGTGGCCAGTTAATGCCACCGATTATGGGCGCCGGCGCCTTTGTGATGGCGGCTTATACCCAAATTCCTTATGAAAGCATTGCGGCGGCGGCGGCTGTTCCTGCCTTCCTTTATTTTGCCTCAGTCATTTTCTTTGTTCGCATCAAAGCTCGCCAATTGAATCTGGGCGCGATAGAGGGCGAGCAGTTGTCGCTCAAGGATGCCTTTAAGCGCGGTGGAGCCAGTTTTGTATTCCCGGTGGCCTTGCTGATCACGTTGCTCGCGTCGGGCTATACGCCCACCTATGCCGCAGTATTTGGCATTTTAGCCGTGATTTTTTTCAGTCGATTTACCCAGCGGCCTATGGGATTAATGGATGTGTTGGATGCCTTAGCCCTCGGCGCGAAAAACATGATCATGACGGCGGTTCTGTTGTGCTCGGTCGGCTTGATTGTGAATGTAATTGCGACCGCGGGCATTGGTAATACCTTCTCGTTGATGATTGCAGAATGGTCAAATGGCTCTGTGCTGATTGCAATTGGCTTGATTGCGATTGCGTCTTTGGTGCTAGGAATGGGGTTGCCGGTGACTGCTGCCTACATTGTTTTAGCAACACTCAGTGCACCGGCCTTGGCCGGCATGATCGTAGACCAGGCCGCGTTGATCGCGCTGGCTGGCGAGGTGGCCAGTGATTTGGTGCCTGTGATTCAGCTGGCGATGCCGGGCTGGCAACCGAATATGCCTGCGGATGAATTGGCCGCTTTGTGGTCGGCGACTGGGCCGGAGTTAAAGCCGATGATCCGCGATGGACTGGTCGATCCCACGGCCGCGACCGCTGCATTGCTGGCGGCTCACATGATCATTTTTTGGCTTAGCCAAGATTCGAATGTGACTCCGCCGGTTTGTTTGGCCGCCTTCACGGCAGCGGCTATCGCTAAAAGCCGGCCGATGTACACCGGTGTGATCAGTTGGAAGCTGGCCAAGGGCCTTTACATCGTTCCGGTTTTGTTTGCTTACACACCCATCTTGTCGGGCGACTGGTCGCAGGTACTGATGGTGGGGATCAGTGCATTATTCGGCATCTATTTGCTCGCTGGTGCGATGGAAGGGTGCTTGGAATACCGGTTGGACTGGGGCAGTCGAATCATTGCAGCCGTGGCGGGTATTGCATTGATGTGGCCGGGGTTGTCGCTGGCATTGGCCCTGATTCCGGCAGTGCTAGTACTACTGCAACAGATGTACACCCTTCGGAAATTACGTACGTGATCTATGTCTCAATTCTGACCGGTGCCGGTTTAAACAATGAGACATAGCACTCAGTGTATCTGTGAGAGCCGAAACAAAGAGGCAAAGGCAGATGTACGCAGAACCCGTAGATACCATCGATATTAACCGGATCACGCCTAAGGATATTCAAGAATGGTTTCCTGATCTCGAACACCGCGTCGCATGCCGGGTGTTATGGGGTTTGAAATCTCGCTCCAACGGGCGTCATTCAACGATCAGCCGAGAAGAAGTCCAGTTGCTGCTTGAGCAATGAATTAGCGCGTTAGGCCTTGCGTTGCATGGCGACAGACCTCACCCTGTGGCCATGCAAAATGAATTCCGCGTCGATAGTCCATTCGCTCCTTCGGGAGACCAACCCACCGCCATAGCAGGCCTTGTTGAAGGCATTGAAATGGGTCTGGCCCATCAAACCCTGCTGGGCGTCACGGGGTCGGGAAAAACCTACACCATTGCCAAAGTGATCGAGGCTGTTCAGCGACCGACCATCGTGATGGCTCATAATAAAACGTTGGCCGCTCAGTTATACGGTGAATTCAAAGAGTTTTTCCCGGATAACGCCGTTGAGTATTTCGTGAGTTATTACGATTACTATCAGCCTGAAGCCTACGTTCCCAGTTCAGACACCTTTATTGAAAAAGATGCTCAGATTAATGAGCACATCGAGCAAATGCGTTTGTCTGCGACCAAGGCGTTGCTAGAGCGTCGTGACTCGATCATTGTGGCGACGGTGAGTTCGATCTATGGCCTGGGCGATCCAAGTAGTTATCATCAAATGATTCTACATGTCTCGCGGGGCGAAGTGATTGGCCAGCGTGACATACTGCGGCGATTGGCTGAATTGCAGTACACCCGTAATGATATGCAGCTCCAGCGAGGTACTTATCGCGCGCGTGGCGATGTGATTGACATCTTTCCTGCCGAATCGGACGGTGAGGCCGTCCGGTTAGAACTCTTTGATGACGAAGTCGAGCGGATCAGCCTGTTTGATCCGTTAACCGGCGCGACTCATCGCGAGGTGCCTCGCTATACGGTGTACCCAAAAAGTCACTATGTAACGCCCAAACAGCGTCTGGTGGATGCCATCGAGCTGATTAAAGACGAGCTCAACGAGCGGGTTCAGGTGCTGGAGGAGAATCATCGCTTGCTAGAAGCTCAGCGGCTCAAGCAGCGCACACTTTATGATTTGGAGATGATCCAGGAGCTTGGTTATTGCCAAGGTATCGAGAATTACTCCCGCTACTTATCGGGTAAGGCCTCGGGCGAAGCACCACCCTGTCTGTTTGATTATCTGCCGGCTGACGCGCTGTTAGTGCTGGACGAGTCGCACGTTATGGTGCCGCAAATTGGCGCTATGTATAAAGGCGACCGCTCTCGAAAGGAGACGCTGGTCGAGCACGGTTTCCGATTGCCCAGTGCGCTTGATAACCGACCCTTGCGTTTCGATGAATGGGAGGCGATCAAGCCGCAATGCATTTTTGTCAGTGCAACCCCAGCCAATTACGAAGGCGAGCATTCGGATCAAACCGTCGAGCAAGTGGTCAGGCCTACTGGGCTCGTGGATCCTGTGGTTGAGGTGCGACCCGCGACCAGTCAGGTTGATGACGTGTTAAGCGAGATTGGCGAGCGAGTTGAAGCCAACGAGCGCGTGTTGATTACGGTGCTGACTAAACGGATGGCCGAGGATCTGACGGACTACCTGACCGAACATGGCGTCAAGGTGCGCTACCTACACTCGGATATTGATACGGTTGAGCGGGTCGAAATTATCCGCGACCTGCGATTAGGAGAATTCGATGTGCTGGTGGGCATCAACTTGCTGCGTGAGGGCCTGGATATGCCCGAGGTGTCGCTGGTGGCCATCATGGATGCGGACAAAGAAGGCTTCTTGCGCTCGGATCGCTCGTTGATCCAAACCATTGGCCGAGCGGCACGTCACCTTAACGGTAAGGCTATCCTGTACGCGGACAAAATTACTGACTCCATGCGTCGCAGTTTGGATGAAACTCAGCGCCGCCGTGACAAACAAATGGCCTTTAATGAGGCCAATGGCATTGTGCCTAAGTCGGTCAACAAAAAGATTGAAGACATCATGGAAGGGGCCCATGTGCCGGGTCGTAAGCGTAAGGCTGAGCGCAAAGTTGAAAAGGCCAAAGCGACTCAGCTTGAACAGATTGATGCAAGCAAGTTGACGCCGGCTGAGCTGTCCAAAACATTGTCGCGGTTGGAAGACGAAATGTATCAGGCGGCCAAGGACTTGGACTTCGAAAAGGCGGCAGCCCTGCGCGATCAGTTGCACACCTTGCAACAGTCTGCATTTATTGGCGCCTAGGGGTTTACAAGCGGGTGGCGCATCACTACTATGCGCGCCACACGGAGGGTCCGTAGCTCAGTTGGTTAGAGCGCTACGTTGACATCGTAGAGGTCGGCAGTTCGAATCTGCCCGGACCCACCACCTTCCTCGCTATTTTCTCAAACACTCGGCAGTTTTATTGTCATTCGTGTGCCTAGGTCCGGCGCAGAGTCCACTTGAATGGATCCGCCTGCGTTATCGAGTAGTTTTTTAACCAGCGTCAGTCCCAGCCCCGTCGTTTTGCCGAACGCATCCTCGGTATTGAGTGAGCGGAAGGGATTAAAGATGTCGGCTTGATGCTCGGATTTAATGCCAATCCCATTGTCCTGCACAAGGATGCCCTGTAGCTCGCCATCCCATTTGACGGTGACAGTCGGTTGATCTGAGCGATTGAATGTCAGTCCGTTATCGATCAGGTGCTCTAAGATGCTCCGAGCCGCGTTGGGATGAATACGAAATCGGCCGAGGGAGCCTTCAATAGCCAAGGTTCCGCTGCGGCTTTCTTGAGCTAGGTCGTTAGCGATTTGATCAAAGTCGGCTTCTTCACTCGAATGTTCCAGTTGTCCCATG
>JAAXJV010000022.1 GCA_012269655.1 Pseudomonadales bacterium | reverse complement strand
GTCAGATCCACAACCCACGCCATCAATGAAGAGGAAATGGCACCAGCGCCCTGCAAGGCTCGGCCAATTATCAGTTGCGTCATGGTCTCGGCACTGGCACACAGCCAGCTGCCTAGCGCAAATACCAACAACCCGACAAATACCACCGCAAAGCGACCGACTCGATCACTTAATTGGCCCAGCGGCACCTGCAAAACCGCCTGCGTCAGCCCATAGGTCCCCAGCGCGAGCCCCAAGGTCAAAGCGCTATAGCCCGGATACTCCAGCACTTCGAGTGCCAAAACCGGCAAAACAATGAACAGGCCCAGCATGCGCGACATGTACAGGCCCAATAAAATTAAAATTGGCAACGCAGATCATCCATTTAAGTCGTGCAATTCTACCCCAATTCAGAGCCTAGCGGGGTATACTCCTCGGTTAATCCAACGCAAGGCTACACAGTGGAAAGTATTCAAATTCGAGGCGCACGGACGCATAACCTCAAAAACGTCGACCTCGATATTCCCCGTGACAAGCTGGTGGTCATCACCGGCTTATCTGGCTCAGGGAAAAGTTCACTGGCATTTGACACGCTGTATGCCGAGGGCCAGCGCCGTTATGTCGAGTCCTTAAGTGCCTACGCCCGTCAGTTCTTATCAATGATGGACAAACCGGACGTCGATCACATCGAGGGCCTGTCACCGGCCATTTCAATCGAGCAAAAATCAACCAGCCACAACCCTCGCTCCACCGTGGGCACGGTCACAGAAATCTACGACTATCTGCGTCTGCTGTACGCACGGGCTGGTGAACCGCGCTGCCCAGAACACGATATAGCGTTGGCGGCCCAAGCCGTCAGTGACATGGTCGATCACCTGTTGGAACTGCCCGAAGACAGCAAGGTCATGATCCTCGCTCCGATCGTTCGAGAACGTAAAGGCGAGCACTTACACGTATTCAACGATCTGCGGGCTCGCGGTTTCATCCGTGTTCGAGTTAACGGCGTAGTGACCGATCTGGATGATGTGCCTGAACTAGACAAAAAGCTCAAGCACAGCATTGAGGCGGTAGTAGACCGGCTGAAGACTCGTCCCGATCAACGAGCACGTATGGCAGAGTCGCTAGAAACCGCGCTGGAACTGGCTGGCGGCATTGCCATTGCCGAATCCATGGACCAGCAGTTCGAGCCTATGCTGTTCAGCAACAAGTTCGCATGCTCGCACTGTGGCTACTCGTTATCTGAGCTGGAACCGCGCTTATTTAGTTTCAACAACCCAGCCGGCGCCTGTACAGAATGTGACGGTCTGGGCGTACACCAGTTCTTCGATCCTAGCCGCATCATCGTCGATGAAGATCTGACGCTAGCGCAAGGCGCCATCAAGGGTTGGGACCGTCGAAACTACTATTACTTTCACCTGCTCAAAGGTGTCGCCGACTGTTTTGGCTTCGACACCGACACCCCCTGGGGACACCTAACTGATCAGCAGCAACAGTACATCCTGTACGGAACCGGCAAGACCGAAGTCGATTTCAGTTACGTCAACGATCGCGGCACCAAGGTCGAGAAAAAGCACCCTTTTGAAGGCATCCTGAACAACATTGAACGTCGTTATCGCGATACCGAAAGCCAACAGGCTCGCGACGAGATGGCCAAGCTGATGAGCACCAAGCCTTGCGACGCCTGTGGCGGCTCGCGCTTGAATAAAGCGGCCCGTCACGTGTGGGTGGGTGAGCGAGTTCTGCCCGAAGTGGTGGAGTTGCCCGTCGGTGAAGCCTTTGAGTACTTCAGCGCCCTCGAGTTACCCGGCCATCGGGGTGAAATCGCGGCTAAGATTTTAAAAGAAATCCAGGATCGCTTGGGCTTCCTGGTCAACGTCGGCCTGAATTATCTGTCCTTGTCACGAAGCGCAGACACCCTATCCGGGGGCGAAGCCCAACGCATCCGACTGGCCAGTCAAATTGGTGCCGGTTTGGTTGGCGTTATGTACGTGCTGGATGAGCCCTCGATCGGACTGCATCAGCGCGATAACGAACGCCTGCTCAACACCCTGACGCGTCTGCGCGATCTAGGCAACACGGTCATTGTGGTCGAGCACGACGAAGACGCGGTGCGTTCAGCAGATTACGTCATTGATATTGGACCCGGCGCCGGCGTCCATGGTGGTGAAGTGGTCAGTTGCGGAACGCCTGAACAGGTCATGGCAGACAATAACAGTCTGACCGGGCAGTACTTGTCTGGAACCAAAGCCATTGAAATTCCCGTTGAGCGCATGGCGCCCCCCGAAGACAAATGGTTACGGGTCAATGGCGCCCGAGGCCACAACTTGAAGAATGTCGATTTGGCCTTGCCTGTTGGCGTTTTGACCTGCGTGACCGGCGTCAGCGGTAGTGGCAAATCGACCTTGATCAACCGGACTTTAATGCCAGCGGCGGCTCGCGCATTGAATGGCGCCCAAAGTATTGAGCCCGCGGCACACAAATCCATCGATGGACTGCAGCACTTTGACAAGGTGATCGACATTAACCAGTCGCCAATCGGACGAACGCCTCGCTCAAATCCCGCCACCTACACAGGCATCTTCACGCCCATTCGAGAGCTGTTTTCAGCAACCGAAGAAGCCCGTACCCGAGGTTACAAACCCGGACGCTTTAGTTTCAACGTCAAGGGCGGCCGCTGCGAGGCCTGTCAGGGCGACGGTTTGATCAAGGTCGAGATGCACTTCTTACCGGACGTCTACGTCGAATGCGACAGCTGCCATGGCAAACGCTACGACCGTGAAACGCTCGAAGTACGTTACAAGGGCAAGAGCATCAGCGAAGTGTTAGAGATGACCATCGAGGACGCCCTGACCTTCTTCGAACCCGTCCCACAGATCGCCCGCAAACTGCAAACATTGATGGATGTGGGATTGGGCTACGTATGCTTGGGTCAGAGTGCCACGACGCTATCCGGCGGTGAGGCCCAGCGGGTAAAACTTGCCAAAGAGCTGTCACGCCGGGACACGGGATCGACACTCTACATCTTGGACGAACCCACTACGGGCCTGCACTTCCATGACATCGAACAATTGCTGAAGGTTCTGCAACGTTTGAAAGAAGCAGGCAACACCGTCGTGGTCATTGAGCACAACTTGGACGTGGTGAAAACCGCCGACTACGTTGTGGATCTGGGGCCCGAGGGCGGTGCTGGCGGCGGCATGATTGTAGCCACCGGTACACCTGAAGAAGTCGCCAACACAGCAGGCTCGCACACCGGCGAGTTCCTCAAGACGATCTTGGCCAATGCCAAGCAGGCGGTGGCATGAGGCAATTAACCCTCTGCCTTGTCTTTCTGGGTTCCGTGGCCGGCTGCTCGATGCAGCCTGTGGTGCAGTTCGATGACCCCAACACCTACTGCACGCGTTACATGATCTACGACATGTGTGCGCATGATGCAGACGGTGATCGAGTCACCGACTATTTCTTTTTTGGTGATGATGAACAGGTGTTTTTGGTGCGCGACGGATTTACTCCAACTCGCCGCCCGCTGCATGTCTGCGTTCAATCGATTGGGAAACGGCTCCAAAGCATTGCAAATCAGATCTTGGACCCCGAAATCCAGGCCTCGCCATCGGATGCCCGACGGGTCAAAACTGGATTGATCACCGAATACGTAAAACTTATTCCTCGTATCTCGAAGTGCCAAATTGAAAATGGTCGCGGGGCCGAGGATGCCGACACTTTTCTAGACGGATAAGCAAACACACTTCATGGACTTTTTAACGGACTTTCTAAGTCAACTGGCAGGGCAGCTCACCACACCCACACTGGGGTTCCTTATTGGCGGCATGCTGTTAGCGGCCAGCGGCAGTAAGCTTAAAATCCCAAACCCGATCTACCAATTCATCGTTTTTATGCTGTTGATGAAGATCGGGATCAAAGGCGGACTAGAACTTCGCCATGCCGAATTGAGCGACATGTTGCTGCCTGCTTTGTTTACTGCCTTAACCGCGGTCGTAGCCGTATCACTGGGGGCTTGGGCACTGTCTTTTGCGCCCAAGGTCAAGCGCGAGGACGGCATTGCGACCGCAGGACTGTTTGGTGCAGTGAGCGCCTCAACCTTGGCTGCTGCCATGATTC
>JAAXJV010000065.1 GCA_012269655.1 Pseudomonadales bacterium | reverse complement strand
GCAATGCATTCAGTTGGATCTAAAATCGGAAACGGGCTTGGCGCGAGCGCACGAACTGATTGCGAACGCTGACATCGTGATTGAGAGCTTCCGTCCCGGCGTCATGCAGCGATTGGGCGTCGATTTTTCGGAACTTCGGACACAGCGTCCAGAGCTGATTACGCTGTCGCTTCCGGGTTTTTCCTCGGACGATCAGTTGCGCCGGGATTGGAAATCCACCGAAGCCGTGGTGGCCGCGACCTGTGGTGCTTTTACCGACATGGGGTTCAACCGCGTTCTGATGGGCGTGAATCCAAGTTTTTCGCCGCTGCCGCTGGGTTCGGCCTACGCGATTTCATTGGCGTCAGCCAGCTTGGCGCTGGCCTTGTATGCCCGCCAAAGCACAGGGCGAGGTGATCACATTGAGGTGCCGGTAGCGGCCGCCCTGATGGAAGGGCTGTCTTACAACAGCTACGTGATCGAAGATTTGCCCAACCGCTATAAGACCATGCGCGAGCATGAGATCGAATATCGCCGCGCCCACGGCATCGGGATGGATCTGAGCTACGAAGATCTGCAGGAATATCTGGATCCTTTCTACCGCACCTATGAGTGCGCGGATGGTCGTTTCTTCTACTGCGTATGCCCGTCACACCGTAACCATGCACGCCGTGCCTTGGTCGCGTTGGGAATTTACGAAAAGTTGATCGACATGGGCTTGCCCGAAGTCGAGGACTTGCACCTGCCCAGTGACGAGTGGACGGGTGAAACCTCGATCGGTGTTTACCCGTTGCCCAAAAAATGGGCGGACATCATCTCGGCCGAGATGAAAGTGGCCTTTAAGCAGAAAACCAGCGACGAGTGGGGCCGAATTTTTGGCGAAACCGGTATTCCCGGCGCGCCGCACCGCACGACCCAAGAATGGGTTAATGACGAGCACACGAATGAAGCGGGCTTAATCGTTCAGGTGCCGGATACCGAGTTTGGAACGATGCGACAGCCCGGTCCGATGGCCTGGTTTGAAGGCCAGACCCGCGAAAGCATTCAACCGGTACCCGCAGAGCAGATCAGTGCCGAGCAGGCTATTGCAGCGCTGGCGGCTGTGCAGGCGCCGGAGCTACCCACGCCGAGCGATCAGCCAAACGATGCCTGGTTGAAGGGCATCAAGGTGCTCGACCTGACCAACGTGATCGCAGGCCCGCATTCGGCGGCTTTCCTGGCCCGCTTTGGCGCCGAGATCATCAAGATGGACCCGGTGAAGCCCTTGTACGATCCCTTGATCGGTACGCTGTTTACCTTCCAGACGGGTGTCGGCAAACGCAGCGCACTGGTCGACATTACGACCGTGCCCGGTCGTGAAATACTGGATCAGATGATTCGCGACGCCGACATTGTCGTGATCAACGCGCCCGAGCGTCAGATCAAGCCTTTGGGCCTAGACGAAGCGACCCTAAAATCCATCAATCCTGATGTGATCTTCTGCCGATTGGATTGCCTAGGCGGTCCGCTACCGGGGCCCAAGACCAACTACATTGGTTACGACGACATCATTCAGGCCAACAGCGGCATCATGAGCCGTTTCGGTGGACCTGCGACGCCCGAAGAGCACGCACACCTGGGAACGCTGGACGTGAACTGCGGCTTTGCTGCAGGCTTTGCTATGGGCGTCGCGTTGTATCACCGAGCTCGCACCGGCGAAACGCTGCGCGCACGCACCTCGCTGTCAGCCGTCACCAATATTGCGCAGTTGCCCTTTGCCTTCGATTACGAAGGACGAGCGCCGTTCAACGAACCTTCGGGCCGTGAAGCGCTGGGGCATCATGCCTTTTCGCATTTTTACGAGACCGCCGAAGGCTGGTTGTATCTGGACTCGCACGAGGGTGAGCGGGAGCGGTTAGCCCAAGTGCCGGGCCTGGAAGGCATCCAGCACGCCGAGGATCCGGCTGAGTTCCTGCGGCAGGCCTTTAAGATCCGTCCGGCAGACGAGTGGCTGGCGGTACTTCGTCAGGCGGATATTGCTGCGGCTGAACCGATGGCGATCGAGACCCTGCGTGAGTTGTACACCCGCGAAGCCGATCAGACAGTCGGTGGCGGCAGTTTTGCCTTCTCGCACTACAGCGATCATCCCAGTGGACACGGCATCACCATGATTGATCAGTACGCGATCCGTCCAACCGAAGCTCCCTTGTTGGCGGCCACACCCACCGAACGATTCGGACACTCCACCGTGACGCTTCTGCTAGAAATGGGCTACAGCCAAGCGCAGATCGATGCTTGGGTCGAGCAGGGCGTGGTTGGACTGGGTTGGGGTAAAGAATTCCTGCCCAGCGATTCGTTATCCAAGATGGGCGAACAGACGGCCTGATCATGCGTATTGCCGAGATTCATATCTACGCCTATGACCTGCCGGTCAAGAACGGGCCTTACACCATGGCCAAGGCCGAGGTGTATTCGCTCGACACAACGCTCGTCAAAATCGTGGCGGACAACGGTCTGGTGGGGTGGGGCGAAACCTGCCCGGTCGGGCCAACCTATGCCGAGGCCCACGCTAGCGGTGCTCGCGCCGCGCTGGCTCAGATGGCGCCGGGGCTGATCGGATGTGAATGTTGGCCCGCCACGCTGCACCGTCACATGGATGCTCAGTTAAACGGGCATAACTATGCCAAGGCCGCACTGGATATCGCGTTGTATGACCTGTTGGGTAAGCAGTTGGGCGTCAGCGTTGCAGATCTGCTAGGCGGCGCGATGGCAGATCGAGTGCCAAGCTATTATGCAACGGGAGTCGGTGCGCCGGATGACATTGCGCGCCTGGCCAAGGAAAAGCTAGACGAGGGCTATCCACGATTGCAGATCAAGGTGGGCGGCCGGCCGGTCGAGCTCGACATCGAAACCATTCGTAAGGTGTGGAAACAGATTGGCGGCTCAGGTATGCGCTTGGCGGTCGATGGCAACCGCGGTTGGACGACCCGGGACGCCTTGCGCGTTAGCCGCGAGTGCCCTGAAATTCCATTCATCATGGAGCAGCCTTGCAACACCATCGAGGATCTAGCGAAGATCCGTCCTCAGGTCAGTCACGGCATTTACATGGACGAGAACAGTGTTGATCTGAACACCGTGATCAGTGCTGCTGGAACCGGACTGGTCGATGGGTTTGGCATGAAGGTCACTCGGATCGGTGGGCTGCAGCGCATGGCCACTTTCCGTGATGTTTGTGAAGTACGAAACCTACCACACACCTGTGATGATTCTTGGGGTGGCGACATCATTGCGGCGGCCTGTGTGCAAATGGGCGCCACGGTTCGACCTGACCTTTTAGAAGGTGTTTGGTTGGCCGCGCCGTACATTGAGGACCACTATGATAGTGCCCATGGCATCGAGATTGTGGCTGGTCATATTCAGCGCCCGACCGAGGTCGGGCTGGGTGTGGTGCCAGACGAGGGGTGCTTTGGGTCGCCGGTTAGTTCGTTTTAGGAGATTGGGCGGCGCTTAGTGTGACGAATTCCCACCGGGGCTGGGTGCCTTGTCCACGGCGGATGGGAAGCGTAGAACTGCCTAAACCGCCGGTCACGAGGCCGGGCATGCCTTTCAATTCAAAAGCCCCACAATGCAGAGGCTTTGGCAGGTCTTTGTAGTCGAGAAGACTACCGATTAAAGGGAGATTAATTTGTCCGCAATGGGTGTCCGCAAAAAAGGTTGGGGTGTCCAGTTGACGCACACTCCATAGCGATTCAGATGGCGAGTGGGTAAAAGACACAGTTCGGTTCAGGCAGGATAAAGGTATCGGTAGATTCGCCTGGTATCGGCCAGATTGAATATCGGTTCGCCCCCTAAGACATATATCAGACCCTCGCCATAGTTCGTTCTCGAGCAGTCTTATATCCGAATCCTTGAAAGCTTTTATCCATTCAATCCGGCCACGGTCATTTTCATGGTTTCCAAGCACAGCGAAGGTCGGTGCAATCTGGTTTAACGTATTGAGTGCGGCAACAATTTCGCGGGCTGCATGATCCCAATTTGCTGAACGCTCTACATAATCGCCCAGCAACAGTATGTAGTCTGGATCGGCATCAACCAGTGCTTTTGATAAGGGAGCTAGGCGATTGAGTTGGGTTGGACTCCAA
>JAAXJV010000168.1 GCA_012269655.1 Pseudomonadales bacterium | reverse complement strand
TGGAGCGGGTAGAGGGAATCGAACCCTCATCACCAGCTTGGAAGGCTGGGGTAATAGCCTTTATACGATACCCGCTTGGTGTCGCTAAGACCCGCGCAAGATACGGTTTTGCGCAGGTCTAGTCAACCTACTTCGGGTCCGATACCCTGCTTTCTTTGCGATAAATAAAAAAACCTCAGCATGCTGCCATTTTTTCTGATTGCACGGGGCTGCCACAGTCTCGCCAGCACAATGCTTGTCGTTTCATTGGGATGGCACCTGTATGAATTCTCTGGCGATCCTCTAGATCTTGCCTTCGTCGGCCTGGCCCAGATCCTGCCCGTTTTTCTCTTCTTCTTTGCCTCGGGTTGGGCCGTCGATCACTTCTCCCGAGAGCGGCTGGTCAAGCTGTGTCTTTTAGTCGATTTGATCTGTTTCTCTGCCATGGGCTGGATCATGCTGGAAGCGACGATCAACACCGCATGGATTTATGCGCTGGTCTTTGTCCAAGGCGCCAGCAAAGCCTTTGCCAGTCCCGCCATGCAGGCCATCGTTCCCAACATCGTCGAAAAATCCCAGCTCAATCGTGCGATTGCCATGACCTCGACGACCTGGAACTTTGCCATGACCATTGGCCCAGCCATCGCCGGACTGTTAATTCTATGGTTGGATCGCGGTGTCTATTTTGTCATTGCAGGATGCGCCGTAGTCGGATTGATTGCGATCAGCCGACTACCCCGCATTAAACCCGCCGGGTCACAAAAGCGCAGTTGGAACGACCTCAATGCTGGGCTTCGGCTCGTGTTTAACAATCCGATTTTACTTGGCTCGCTCTCGCTGGATTTATTGATCGTCGGGCTGGGATCTGTTTTGGTGTTGCTGCCCATTTACGCCACGGACATCTTTCAGGTCGGCCCTGAGGATCTTGGCATCATGCGTGCAATGCCCGGCATTGGGTCCGTTTTGATGGGACTGTATATGTCCAAACGTGCCGAATTGACCAAAGCAGGCGCTAAGCTGCTGATTGCCTTGACCGTATTTAGCTTATCGATCGCGACTTTTGCCCTGACCGACTCCTATTGGATCGCGCTCGCAGCCTTGTTCATCTATGGCGCATCGGACATGGTCAGTGTCAACATTCGGATGACCCTGGTTCAACTGGCCACCCCGGACGAATTGCGTGGGCGGGTCAGCGCAGTCAACAGTCTATTTATTGCCACCTCAAATGAAGCCGGGGATTTCCGCGGCGGTGCGACGGCCGCGGCAATCGGGCCCGTTGCCACCGCAACTGTCGGCGCCGGATTGGCGCTTGCAATTACGCTATGGGGTTACAAAACCTTCCCGACACTTTTCAAGCTCGACCGCGTCGATAGCGTTAAACCCAGCTAGATCTGGGCTCTGGCGACCGCTTTCTTCCAACCCGACAGCGATTTTTCGCGTTCTGAATTCGGCAGTTCGGACTCAAATCGACGATCCAACTGCCAATGCGCACAGGCCGTTTCAAGATCCGGGAACAGCTTTGCCCCAACCGCCGCTAATAGCGCCGCGCCTAAGGCTGTGGTTTCAGTCACTTTGGGACGGTCGATCGTGGCACCCGTCATATTTGCCAGCGCCTGACAGAACCAATCGTTCACCACCATACCGCCATCGACCCGAATATGATTGACCGGCTGGCCGTCTGCGGCCATCGCGTGTGTCAGGTCAGCCGTCTGATAGGCGGCTGCCTCAAGCGCGGCACGTACGATCTCGTTGGGCCCCGTATCTCGGGTCAAGCCACACAAAACGCCCCTGGCATTCGCATCCCACCAAGGGGCACCGAGTCCGGTGAACGCCGGAACCATATAAACGTTATCGGCCTTAGCTTGCTCGGCCATGGCCTGGGTTTCAGACGCATCCGAGAACAATTTTAGGTTATCTCGCAACCATTGGATGGCGGTTCCGACATTGAAGATGGCGCCTTCTAAGGCATAGGTGACCTGACCCTCCATCCGATAAGCCAACGTGGACAACAAACGTTGCTCGGACTGCAGTCGCTGATTACCGGTATTTGCGATCATAAAGCAACCAGTTCCGTAGGTGCTCTTGAGCATGCCGGGTTGCAACCCCGCCTGACCAATCAAGGCCGCATGCTGATCTCCAGCCACGCCCGTTAGCGGAATTTCATGGCCCCAAACAGACGCATCCACCACGGCCAATTCGCCCGCACTGTCACAAACTTCGGGCAACATTGCCCGCGGGACTTTGAATAACGCCAATAACTCATCGTCCCATTCTTGTGTATCGATGTTGAACAGCAGGGTTCGGGCCGCGTTGGTCGCTTCAATTTTATGGGTGCGGCCCTGGGTTAAATGCCACATGACAAAGCTGTCGACCGTGCCAAAGGCCAGCTCCCCGGCTTCGGCCCGAGCTCGAGCACCGTCAACCTGATCCAATATCCAGCTCGCTTTAGTTGCGCTGAAGTAGGGATCCAACAACAATCCCGTTTTTGACTGCACCAGCGCTTCATGGCCGGCCGCTTTCAGTTCGTCACACCAATCGGCTGTGCGACGATCCTGCCACACAATGGCAGGATAAATCGGCTGTCCGGTGGCTCGATCCCAGATCAAGGTGGTTTCACGCTGATTGGTCACCCCCAGCGCTACCACCTGACTGGCTTGGATGCCGGCTTTGGCCATGGCCTGTTGGCCGGATTGGATCAGCCCGTCCATGATTTCTAAACCATCATGTTCAACCCAACCGTCGGCGGGGAATGACTGCGTTAATTCGATTTGATGGGTGGCGATGGGGTTGCCCGAATCGTCAAATAAGATGGCACGATTCGAGGTGGTTCCAGCATCAAGCGAGAGGAGGTAAGCCACGTTGAGTCCTTGTTATTGGTGTTGTTCCAATAGTGTACTCAACCGACTTTGGCATTCAATGCCGATGAACAGTGGCCATGCCTGATCCGACATGGCCACCGATGTTCAAATTACCCGTAGACGTTAAACAAGTCCGCGTTTAACCACAGGTGGACCATGATGGAAGCGGCGTAGCCGATTGCAATCGCCCAGCTCCATTTGAGGTGACCAAAGAAGGTGTACTTGCCTCGGGCCTGGCCCATCAGTGCCACGCCAGCCGCCGAACCAATCGACAGCATTGAGCCACCGACACCGGCCGTCAAAGTCACCAGCAACCACTGTCCATGCGACATGTCAGGCAACATGGTCAAGACCGCAAACATCACAGGAATGTTGTCGACAATCGCCGACAAGAAGCCGACCAAAATGTTGGCCGTCGTCGGGCCTAGATCCTGATACATAAAGGCACTCATCAACTCCAGATAGCCAATGAAGCCCAAGCCACCGACACACAGCACGACGCCGTAGAAGAACAGCAAGGTATCCCACTCGGCCCGCGCCACCTTTTGGAATACGTCAAAAGGTACGATCTCACCGAGTCGGCGCATGGCCTCTTCATCGCCGGCTCGTTCGGCCAAGGCGCGCTTGCGCGAGATTGAACGCGGCAATGACTTGCGCAGGTAGAAGCCAAAGAACTTCAAATAACCTAGGCCCAACATCATGCCAACCACCGGAGGCAGGTGCACAACACTGTGGAATGAAACCGCGGTCGCGACCGTGACCAAGAACAGGAACACAATACGCTTTGCGCCACGCTTCATTTCGACGTTTTCAGCGGTTGCGGTGGGGCGCTCGTTCGGAATCGCAAGCGACATAATAGCGGCGGGGATGACCCAGTTCACGAGACTTGGCAAGAACAGAACGAAGAATTCAGTGAAGTTAATCAGACCTTTCTGCCAGACCATCAAGGTGGTGATGTCGCCAAAGGGACTGAAGGCGCCGCCGGCATTCGCGCCAACAACAATGTTAATACAGGCCGGGCCAATAAAACGTTTGTTATCACCGCCCACCGCCATGACCACGGCGCACATGAGAAGTGCCGTCGTCAGGTTGTCCGCTACCGGCGAGATAACAAATGACAAGGCGCCCGTGACCCAAAATAGCGTACGAAGCGACATGCCCGAACGAACCAAGGTGACTCGCAAACGGTCGAACAATCGTCGCTCTTCCATCGCGTTGATGTAGGTCATCGCAACCAGCAAGAACAACATCAACTCGGCAAATTCGAGGATATTGTGGCGCACCGCTTTTTCGGCCGAATGGGTTT
>JAAXJV010000153.1 GCA_012269655.1 Pseudomonadales bacterium | reverse complement strand
CCTCAGGCTCCATTTTACCCAGCGCCTTCAACAAGCTGGTCAGCTCGCCCTTCTTGCCCAAGTACTGAACCCGGAGGGCTTCAAGCGCCTCGATGGAATCGGCGGCCTCGACGGCGTCTAGTGCTTGGTTTTGGATTTGTTCAACTTGCATGAATGTCTCTATTTCAGTTCGGTTAAATGAAAAAAAGCCCGGCACAAGGCCGAGCTTTCCTTCAATCAAGCCAACGGCAATTAAGCCGCCAAAGCTTGCTTGGCTTTTTCCGCAATCGCAGCGAAAGCAGCCTGCTCACGAACAGCTAGGTCAGCCAGAACCTTACGGTCCAGCATGATTTCTGCGCGCTTAAGGCCGTTCATGAAGCGGCTGTAGCTCAGACCGTTGATGCGAGCCGCAGCGTTGATACGCGCGATCCACAGACGACGGAACTGACGCTTGCGCTGGCGACGGTCACGGTAAGCGTACTGACCCGCTTTGATGACCGCCTGCTTGGCTACGCGAAAGACGCGTGAACGCGCTCCGTAATAACCCTTGGCTTGCTTCAGAACTTTTTTGTGACGACGACGGGCTTGTACGCCCCGTTTTACACGTGCCATATCCTATATCTCCCGCTTACTTGGTGTAAGGCAACATGCGTGGTAGCAGTTGCGCATCACAGGCTTTGACCTGGTCCATGCCACGCAGCTGACGCTTACGCTTGGTGGATTTCTTGGTCAGGATGTGGCTACGGTTAGCCGCACGGTGTTTCCAGCCCTTACCGGTTTTTTTAAACCGCTTCAGAGCCCCCGAGTTTGTCTTAATTTTAGGCATCTTTTTCCCTCTTCAGGATCTAAACGAGCAGGACCGGGGGGCCCTACTGCGTTTTGCCGAGTCCGCTAGGACTTACCTTTTCGCGACTTAGGCGCGAAAACCATAACCATCTGACGCCCTTCGAGCGCCGGACGGCTTTCTACATTGGCGAGTTCCGCCAATTCTTCTTCCACCCGGTTGAGCAACTTAACCCCCAAATCCTGGTGAGCCATCTCACGACCACGGAAACGAATGGTGACCTTGACCTTATCGCCATGCTCCAAGAACTCGATCATGTGCTTGACCTTGATCTTGTAGTCACCGTCGTCCGTACCGGGACGGAACTTAATTTCTTTGAGCTTGGTCTGGACCTGTTTCTTTTTGGCCTCAGATTTTGCTTTCTTGTCTTCGTAGAGCTTTTTGCCGTAGTCCATGATCTTGGCGACTGGCGGATCTGCATTCTCTGAGATCATGACCAAATCGAGATCGTTTTCTTTGGCCGCGACGATCGCGTCACGGGTGGCTACTACACCAATCTGGTCGCCGTTGGGTCCGATTAGACGGACTTGGGGGGAACGAATGGCTTCGTTAATCATGTGGCGGGGAGCCGCTGGGGCGCCACGCATATTTCCGCGTCTGATTGCTCTACTACTCCGGTTTACGACCCAATAGGGCCACTTCGCCTGCCAAGAGTGACTTCAGTTCGCTGACGTCCATCACGCCCAAATCATCGCCTGCTCGAGTCCGAACCGCGATCTGATTGGCAGCCATTTCTTTGTCACCCGCCACCAATAAATAGGGTACCTTGGCAAGCGTGTGCTGGCGGATTTTATATCCGACCTTCTCATTCCTCAAGTCGGCTTGTACTCGGAAGCCATCCAGGGCCAATTCTGCCCCCAATTTCTCGACATAATCGGCTTGAGAATCCGTAATATTCATCAACACCGCCTGGGTCGGTGCCAGCCACAGTGGCAATTCACCGGCATGGTTTTCCAGCAATATGCCGATGAAACGCTCAAAGCTACCCAATACCGCACGGTGCAACATCACTGGGCGGTGGCGGTCGCCGTCTTCACCGACATAGCTAATGTCCAGACGCTCGGGCATAAAGAAGTCGACCTGCATGGTGCCGCATTGCCAGACTCGTCCGAGACAGTCCTTTAGGCTGTATTCAATCTTCGGCCCATAAAAAGCACCCTCGCCAGGTAACTCTTTCCAATCCAAGCCCATAGAATCCAACGCATCCGCCAGGGTTTTCTCGGCGCGATCCCAGGTGGCGTCATCCCCAACCCGCTTTTCCGGACGGGTGGACATGCGAACGATCACTTCATCAAAGCCCAGCTCTTTGTACATGCTGTAAAGCATGCTGTTAAAGCGCTTCACTTCCTCGCCTACCTGTTCCGGCGTACAGAAAATATGGCCGTCGTCTTGAGTAAAGTTACGAACACGCATCAAGCCATGCAGCGATCCGCTGGGCTCGTTACGGTGACAGCAGCCGAACTCCGCGAAGCGAATAGGCAAATCGCGGTAAGACTTCACACCCTGATCAAAGATCTGGCAGTGTGCAGGGCAGTTCATTGGCTTGATGGCGTAGTCGCGCTTTTCGCTGTGCGTCGTGAACATGGCGTCCTGGTAGTTATCCCAGTGCCCGGTGCGCTTCCAAAACTCCTGATCCATCATCAAAGGCGTCTTGATTTCGCTGTACTCTTCTTTTTTCTGGTATTCGCGAACGTATTGCTCGAGCACCTGGTAGACCGTCCAGCCGGCCGGGTGCCAGAAGACCATGCCGGGCGCTTCTTCCTGCAGGTGGAACAGGTCCATGCGCTTCGCCAATTCGCGATGGTCGCGCTTTTTGGCTTCTTCCAAGAAAAGCTGGTGCGCTTTCAAGTCGTCTTTTGAATTAAAAGCGATGCCATAGACACGCTGAAGTTGTGTGTTGTTGGCATCACCACGCCAGTAGGCACCGGTAATGTTGGTCAGCTTAAAATGACGTAAGACTCGGGTGTTGGGCACGTGGGGGCCACGACACATATCGGTGTATTCTTCGTGGTGGTACAGCGCAATCGGATTGCCATCATCTGGGATGTCGTTTTCGATGATTTCTTGCTTGTAAGGTTCACCACGCTGGGCAAAAGTTTCCAGTGCCTTTGATCGACTTACCCATTCTTTGACCACGGGATAATCTTTTTTGACCAGCTCTTTAATGCGCTTTTCCAACGCCGCCATATCATCAGGTGTTAAGGCGCGTTCGAATTCAACGTCGTAGTAAAAACCATGCTCAATCACGGGACCGATCGCCATTTTGATTCCGGGAAACAACTGCTTGGCCGCATGCCCAATCAGGTGCGCAAAGCTGTGACGAATGACCTCCAAGCCCTCTTCATCGCGGCCCGTAATCAGCTCGATGCTGGCATCTTGGTTAATGGGCTCACAGGCATCCATCAACACGCCATCCACACGGCCGCATACAGTGGCTTTGGCTAGCCCCGGACCGATGTCCATGGCTACGTCCATTAGAGTTACAGGGGCATCAAACTGTCGCTGACTGCCGTCGGGAAGAGAAATTGTGATCAAGGTTGTGTCTCCAGAGTTTCGGGAGCCCTACGATTGGCTCTCCGCGGCGCGCATCATAGCCCAGACCATAGCCGCGTGCACCTGCTCCGAGCGCTCTGCTAGTCTTAAAGAATCAAAGGAGCCAAATTTTGAGTGAAGAAGCAAAACTTCGGGCCGAGATTGAACGGTTAAACCAGGCATTAGAGCAGTCTCAGGCTGAACTCAGAGACTTCATTTATATCGCCTCACACGATCTGAATGCACCCATTCGCGGAATCTCAAACTACGCCCAATTTATTGTTGAGGATTATCATGATCTGCTGCCCGAGGAAGGCCAGATGTTTCTGAAGCGGATCGAAGTCCTATCCAATCACCTCGGCGACATGATTCTGGACTTAGTCAACCTCTCGCGCATGGGACAATTAGAACATTCGGATCAAGAAACCGACTTTGATCAAATCGCACAGGATCTACTTCAAGAAAGTCGCAACGGAACCCTCGCGATTGAGGGCTCGCTTGGCCGCTTCCGTATTCACCCCAGCGCGGCTCGTAGCATCCTAAATCAGCTGATCGATAATGGATTGATGTTCAACCGGTCAGAGCAGCCGACTGTCACCATCAAATGGGATGACGAGTTGCAGGGGATCCTAGTCCAAGACAACGGGATAGGCATCAAATCTGAGCATCAAACTGACATCTTTAACCCCTTCCGTTCGCTTAACAACGAGGAGGCCTTTGGCAAAACGACCGGACTGGGACTGACGCTGGTTAAAAAACTACTCGATAACGCAGGCGGATCCATTCAA
>JAAXJV010000136.1 GCA_012269655.1 Pseudomonadales bacterium | reverse complement strand
AGATTAGCCGCCATCCCTGAGCCCATGTTGCCCAGTCCGATGATTCCGATTTGCATAGCAGGCTCCTAGTGCTTGTAGCTGGGGTCGAGACGATCCATCTTGCGAAGCAGGGCAGGCCACTCGTATTTACCCGGGGCAAAAGATTCGTATTGCTTGCTGGCCAGTTCCCACATCTTGGGATCGGTTTTGGCAAGCTCGACGCCCTGGGTTGCCGTCACCTGTAATGCGACTTCACACAGACGGATGGCGTAATACATATTCATGAAGCATTCGCCGGCACTCTCGCCAACGGTCAAGAACCCATGATTGCGCATAATTAGGACGCCGTTGTCGCCCAGATTGGCGGCAATACGGTGACGCTCATCCGGATCAACCGATAGGCCTTCCCAATCGTGGTAACCGACCTTGCCGTACAGCATGGAGCTGTCCTGAATAAAGAAAGGCACTTCTTGGAAGGCCGTGGCTGCAATCGCGCTTTTAGGGTGAGCGTGAAAAACAAAGCGATTATGTTTGTGCGTCTCCGCCAGGTGAATAGCACTGTGGATGATGAACCCGGCGGTGTTTACGTCCTCGGGCCCCTCGATTACGTTGCCTTCCTCATCCACCACAATCAGGTTAGAAGCGGTGACTTCGTCATAGCCTAAGCCAAAACGGTGCATGTAGAACCGGTTTCCTTCGCCCGGGACTCGAGCGGTAATGTGGTTCCAGATGGTGTCGTCCCAACCAAAATGCGCGGTCAGGCGGAACATGGCGGCGAGGTCGATGCGAACTTGTTCGCGTTGTTGTTCTAGTGTCATTGAAGGCCTTCCTTTACAGATGGCGAAACCCTATCAGAGGGCAACTACTCGATCGCCGGAAATTCCTCACTCCGGCAATCGAGTTTTTCGATATTAGGACGTCAAGCGCTCAGCGTGCCAGCGCAGATGGTCGTCCATAAAGGTTGAGATAAAGAAATACGAGTGATCGTAGCCCGGCTGCATTCGCAGGGTGAGCTTCATGTCAGTGCCCCGGACGGCCTCATCCAATAGCCAAGGACGCAAGCCGTCCTCAAGGAAGCTGTCCGCTTCGCCCTGATCAATCAGAATTTCGGGGAATCGAGCCCCGTTCTCGATTAGTCGAACCGCGTCGTAATCGGCCCAAGCGGACTCGTCAGCGCCTAGGTACGCGATTAACGCACCGCGACTCCAGTCCGCAGTAGATGGATTCACGATAGGGGCAAAGGCACTGCAACTGGCAAAGCGATCTGCATTCTTAAGTGCAAAGGTCAAAGCGCCATGCCCACCCATCGAGTGCCCTGTGATGCCTTGGCGACTCATGTCGGCAGGGAAGGACTCGGCAATCAGATCGGTTAACTCTTCCAAAATGTAGCTTTGCATTTGGAAATGTGAGTACTCGGGCTGGGTAGCATTGACGTAGAAGCCTGCGCCGCAGCCCAACTGCCAGTTATCCTCATGGGCTGTCACGCCTTCTCCACGTGGGCTGGTATCGGGGCAAACCACTATCAGACCCAACTCAGCGGCCAGTCGGCGGTACTCACCTTTGTCCATGACGTTTTGATGAGTACAGGTCAAGCCAGACAGATACCACAAGACCGGGAAAGGACCCTCACCAGGGGGGGTGAACACCGCAAAAGTCATGTCAGTACCGGTTGCTGTTGAGGCGTGTGTGTACACGCCTTGAGTGCCGCCAAAAGCGAGTGCGCTAGACACCTGCTCCATTAGAACACCACCACGCTGCGGATTGATTCGCCGGCATGCATCATGTCGAAGCCCTTGTTGATGTCTTCCAAATCCAAGGTGTGGGTAATCATCGGGTCGATGTCGATCTTGCCGTCCATGTACCAGTCGACAATCTTGGGTACGTCGGTGCGGCCACGCGCGCCACCAAAGGCGGTTCCACGCCAGCTACGGCCAGTTACCAGTTGGAACGGACGGGTGCTGATTTCCTGGCCAGCACCGGCCACACCAATGATGATGCTCTCGCCCCAACCTTTATGACAACACTCGAGGGCTTGGCGCATAACGTTGACGTTACCGATACATTCAAAGCTGTAGTCTGCACCACCGCCGGTCAGTTCGACCAAATGTGCCACCAGATCGCCTTGGACTTCACTGGGGTTAACGAAGTGGGTCATGCCGAACTTCTCGCCCCAGGCTTTCTTGTCATTGTTCATGTCTACGCCGACGATTTGATTGGCGCCGATCATGCGCAGACCTTGGATCACGTTCAGACCAATGCCACCTAGACCGAAAACGACTGCATTACAGCCGGGCTCCGCTTTGGCTGTGTTGATGACAGCGCCGATACCCGTCGTGACACCGCAGCCGATGTAGCAAATTTTGTCGAAGGGGGCATCTTTGTTGACTTTGGCGAGCGCGATTTCAGGCACGACACTGTAATTCGAGAAGGTTGAGCAACCCATGTAGTGGAAGATGGGTTTGCCGTTCAGGCTGAAGCGACTGGTGCCATCGGGCATCAGGCCCTGGCCCTGAGTGCTGCGGATGGCCTGACACAGGTTGGTTTTCGGATTCAGGCAGTATTCACATTCGCGGCATTCAGGCGTGTACAGCGGAATGACGTGATCGCCTTCTTTAAGGCTGGTGACGCCCGGTCCAACTTCACGCACGATACCAGCACCCTCGTGGCCTAAGATCGCAGGAAAAATGCCTTCGGGATCTGCACCGGATTTCGTAAATTCGTCGGTATGGCACAGACCGGTTGCCTTCATTTCGACCAGGACTTCACCGGCGCGAGGGCCTTCTAGGTCGACTTCGACGATTTCTAGGGGTTTTCCAGCCTCAAAGGCTACAGCGGCACGAGTTTTCATTGTTTTTTTGGCTCCATTACAGCGCATGCTTCTACACATTAACACTAGGGGGCATGGCAATCCTTGTCCGCTGGTTTGCGTCACCGATTTATTGATTCGAGTCAGCAGGTGACTCATCATGCCGGCAAACACAATAACGAGGCTGCCATGCAAACCTGTCAAATGACTCTGTCTGAAATTCATGATTTGGCTTACGACGCGCTGATTGCTGCGGGAACGACGCCTGATAATGCGCGTTATTTGGCGCAGGCGACGGCGGACACGGAAGCCGATGGCGTTGCCAGTCATGGGTTGGCCTACATCCCGATCTATTGCGAGCACGTCCAGTGCGGCAAGGTGGACGGCAAAGCCCAAGTCAAAGTCAGCCAGCCAAAGCCCGGCACGGTCGTGGTCGACGCCGCCCATGGATTTGCTCATCCAGCGATCGAGGCTGGGTTGGATGCCTTGGCCGAGGCGGCTAGAACCTGTGGCATTGCGGTGCTGAGCATCAAGAACTCGTATAACTGCGGTGTTTTGGGGGTTCACACGGCACGCATCGCACGCATGGGGTTGCTGGCTTTAGGGGCTACCAATGCGCCGGCTTCGATTGCACCCAGCGGCGGGTCGAAACCGGTGGTGGGCACGAATCCGTTCTCAATGGCGACCCCGGATGGCGAAGGGGGCGTGGGGCTATTAATCGACCAAAGCGCCAGTGTGATTGCCAAAAGCGAAGTCATGAAACATAACCGTGAAGGCCAGCCGATACCGCTGGGCTGGGCACTGGATAGTGACGGCCAACCGACCACCGACGCCGCCGCAGGCTTGGCCGGTTCCATGGCGCCGGCTGGCGACTACAAAGGCGTCGGATTGGCGCTGATTGTGGAAGTGCTGGCCGCGGCATTAAGCGGGTCGAACCTCGGTACCGAGGCCAGCCCATTTTCGGGTACGGCAGGCGGGCCGCCGGGCACGGGTCAGTGCTTTATTGCGATCGATCCGAGCTTAGCTAGCAACGCAGCCATCGCCAAGATTGCGCGGTTAATCGAAACGATTTTGGATCAGCCGAATGCCCGGCTACCGGGTCAAAATCGCGGCGCTAAGCGAGAGCTTGCTCAGCAGCAGGGTGTGGCGGTTAATCAAGCGACGATTGATAAAATTCAGGCCGTGATTGCGGGTTAGCAAAACCGGTTGCCCATAGTCGACGAGTTCTAAGCGGGTCTGAAGCCAGGGCGTTGTGGCCTGGCTTTCGGTCAGCTTGAAGTCAAAGCGAACTGTTGTGTTTGTTCCCGACTCAGCACCTCGGCCAGCTCATCCACCTTGATGGGTTTAGACAGCACTGCCG
>JAAXJV010000290.1 GCA_012269655.1 Pseudomonadales bacterium | reverse complement strand
CTGTTACACTGATGATTCCCGAAGCCAGCCTGACTTTGGCGGGTGTGCGCCCTCGACTCAAACGGTTGACGTTGGTTGGCGTGTTTGAAGTCGGCGCCGAGCTGGATGCTAATTTGGCGTATTTGCATTGGCAGGATGCGGCTTTGTTAAAGCGTCAAAAAGGTACGGTCGACGGTCTTCGAGTGCGTTTCGACGATTTGTTCGCGGCACCGCGTTTGCTGGCTGACATGGCCGGTAATGAATATTCACCCCGGGATTGGACTCGGACCCACGGGAACTTGTTTCAAGCCATTGCGCTTGAAAAAACCATGATCGGTCTCTTGCTGACCATGATCGTTGCGGTAGCTGCATTTAATATCGTGGCGACACTGGTAATGACGGTAAACTCAAAGCGACCCGATATCGCCGTGCTAAGAGTGATGGGCATGGGCCCGGGCCAGGTGCTGGCCACCTTTATCGTTCAAGGTGTCATGATCGGTGTCATTGGCGTTTTGGGCGGGCTTTTCTTGGGCCTGTTGGTAGCGTACAACGTGCCGGACATTTTGGCCTTCATCGAGGAAACCTTTGGCTTTGTTTTGTTTGCCGCCGATGCCTACTTCATTTCTTATCTGCCCAGTGAACCGCGTTTAAGCGATATCTTAATCATCGTGGTGGGTTCGTTTGGTTTGTGTCTGCTGTCGACGCTTTACCCTGCTTTCCGGGCGTCGCGCACTCAACCTGCGGAGGTGCTTGCTGGTGGCCATTGAGGTGTTAGTGGCTCACCAGTTGGGTCAAGATTTTCCTGGAGTGCGGCTGTTCGAATCTCTGAACCTGAGTGTGGCTGAGGGTGAACAGGTTGCGATCGTAGGCCGCTCAGGCTCGGGTAAAACGACCTTACTCAATTTGTTGGCGGGCTTGTCATTGCCGAGTCAGGGTGAAGTGCGCCTGTGCGGTCAGGCGTATCCACACAGTGCCACTGCACGGGACCACTGGCGTGCCGGTCGGTTGGGGATGGTATTTCAGTTTCACCATCTGCTGGGTGAGTTCAGTGCTCAGGAAAACGTAGCGCTGGGGCTTCAGTTGGCCGGTTCGAGTAAAAAGCAAGCGATGACTCAGGCAGCTGAGTGGTTGGAGCGTGTGGGCCTGGGCCACCGCATTGACCATGTGCCGGCTCAGTTGTCTGGCGGCGAGCGTCAACGGGTTGCGATTGCCCGCGCATTGGCACCGGCACCGCCGGTGGTCTTGATGGACGAGCCGACCGGCAATCTGGATTCACAGACAGCAGACGAGATTCAAGGGCTGCTGAAAACACTGGTTCGCGAGGCATCCTTGGCTCTGGTGATCGTGACCCACGACCGGGAACTGGCTGGTGGTGCAGACCGCGTGCTTACTCTCTCGAACGGTCAGCTCGCTTAAGCAATCGGTCTTTCCAGCTCTGGCGCACCTGCGCAATCCACCAAAAGCGCATGATCAGATAACCGGCTGCCGCCGAAACCACACTCATCAACAGGCATCCAAGCAATAGCGGCTTCCAAACGTCGATCAACTGCGATTTCACCCAGTCCATGGTGATGCCGGTCTCAGGTGGTAGGACCGGCGTGTCTAAGATCCAAGAACCAATGCCGTAGGCGATTAATAACAGCGGCGGCACCGTAACGGGATTGCTGATCCAAACCAAAGCCACCGACAAAGGTAAGTTCGCCCGAATGATCCAGGCTGTGATGGCCGCAGGCAGCATTTGGAAGGGGATGGGGGTAAAGGCCCAAAATAAGCCGACCATAACGCCTAGAGAGACAGAACGTCGGTTTAGATGAAATAAATAAGGGTCTTTCAGGATGTCGCCCAATAGGTTACCCACCCAGGAATCGCGGAGTGCGCTGGGGTCAGGAATGATCTTTCGCATTTGCTTCTTAGGCATCGCAATTCCTGAATCGTTTTTGTGATCAAGCCGACATCAAATCGGTGTGCTTTTCGGACGAGCGGGGCAGTCTACAGAGATGTGGTTAGTAGGTCTCGCTTTAGCGCTCGGTTTGCCCAGCTTATTGTCCCCGTATGTCAGTTTGGTGATGATCGCCAGTTTGTGCGTGGCTTGTCTGGTGATGCGGATCAATCCCGTCATTATTGGGCTGGGACTCGTGTTTTGTTGTCAGTTGGCACGTGTTTTAGCACTTGCACATCAAGTCTGGGCGCCCGGTAGTCAATTGGTCGTAAATCATCCGATCCAATTGATTTCGGTCCAACAACGCCAAGGTCAAGCCTACGGCATCGCAAAATTTGTCTCTGGCCCCTTATCGGGTCGATTTCAGCTGAGCTGGTCTTGGACCCGATGGCAACCCAAGACCTCTGAAATTTGGCAAGTGCCACTTAAACTTCGGGCATTCGACCCTGGACCTGCAGCTCGGGATTTGAGTTTTCATTATTTGGCCAATCAGTGGGTGGCCCGAGCGCGACTTGGATCCGGTCGCCTAGAGCGGTTAGCGAACTCGAATTTGCCCACCCGAATTCAAAGCCGTTGGCGCGATTCCCTTGCCCAGGCTAGCCAAGCCGGCCAGTGGTTGGGCAAAGGGATGTTGCTGGGAGAAAAACCTGACTGGGGCCAGATCAACCAAGCCGCACTCGAGCAATCTGGCTTGGGACACCTGTTTTCCCCGTCCGGGCTTCATTTGGCCATGGCCGTCAATCTCATTGCTCTTGGAGCACCTCGATGGGGGCAATGGCGGGGTGGATCCATGCACGCCAGTCGTTGGACGACGCCTGCCGTGGCCTGGGTGGTCTGGGTCCTTCCGCTAAAGCTGCCGATCATCCGATCTTTTATTGCTTATTTGTTGTGGCGTGGTAACCGGGGCGCCCATCGATTCGATTGGAGCTCGCTGTACCTCGCGACCTTATGTTTGACGCTCATTTTTTGGCCAGCGGCGGGCGGGCAATCGTCGACCTTTTTGTCGTTTGGTGCTGTGGGCTGGATATTGTTGGTCGCCCGAACCCGGGTCAGTGGTTGGCGCAAAAGCGTTTCGGTGCTGTTAGGGCTCAGTGCGCTGGGCGCATTGATGGGTCTGGGCGGAGGCGTGATGAGTCCGGTCAGCAATGGTCTATGGGTTCCTTTATTGGCGGCCCTCGGCGCGCCTGCGTTGGTTTGGGGGCTGCTGACAGAGTATTGGTGGGCATGGAGTCTGTTTGCCGACTTGCTCAATGCTTATCTGTTGTGGATTCCACACTACAGCCTGTCCCAATGGCAAGCTGCTGGACTTTTTGCTGTGGCGGCGGCGCTTTTGTGGCCAGCGCTCATACCCGTGACGCTTTTGGCGTTGGTGACTCAACTCAGAACTCCGACCGATGGATTGTGGCTTTACAGTGTTGGCGCGGGACAAGCCATGCGCATTCAATGGAGAGGGCAGTCATGGCTGATGGACCTCGGCCCAGCACGGCCTGGCCAACTTGGTGCAGCTGGTTGGGAGCTCCTTCCAGACTTAAGACGCGAGGGTATTCGGACCTTAACTGGGGTTGTCGCTGGACACGGCGATGCAGACCATGCCGGAGGCTTACCCGCCATACAGGCTCGATTACCTATTCAGAATCTGATTGCCGGAGAGCCCGATCGAACCGGAGGACGTGGGTGCCACCGGGGGCAAAGTTGGTCCCATCAAGGTTTGGCTATTCGGATTTTATGGGGCGGTCCGCCGCTGCAAAAGAATGCAGCCTCTTGTGTGATCGAAGTGCGTGTCGACGATCATCGCATTTGGATTTTAGGGGATTCGCCAAAAACCGAACAATGGGCCATGGCTCGCATCCATCAACCCATGCCTTCCCTAGATATGTTGGTAGCTGCGCATCATGGCGCTCGGGATGGATTTAGTCAGGGCCTAGCCAGTATTCAACGGCCCGCTCATGTGGTGTTCAGCCAAGCCAAAAGTGGACGCTGGGCGCATCCTGCGCCCGAGATTGAACGTGCCTGGCAAAATTTGGGTTCAAACACCTATCGATTGGGTGATACCGGGACCTTGTTTGTCGATCTGGCTCAGACAAATCTAGTACCGAAGGCTCGGTATCAGACGTCGCCTTGGACTCGGTTGGCGGGAAAAATCGCTAACAGCAACTACGCTAAACACGTGGTATTTGGAGAAGGTCCATGACGTACATAGAGCAAGGCGGCTGGTTGATTTGGCCGATCAT
>JAAXJV010000102.1:1049-16283 GCA_012269655.1 Pseudomonadales bacterium | reverse complement strand
CGCCAACTCAGCGCAATGGCTTGATGAAGTTCTTGCTCAATCCCGCGACGATTTAAGATGCCGGTCAGATCATCCTCTCGGGCGATTTGCTCAACTCGGTCTTTTGCTGCTTTAAGCTCGGCCTGGGCTTTGACCAAGCGCTCGATGACCTGAAGTTGATTCAGCAGGATTTCCGGTTCGATCGGTTTGGTGAGCATCGCATCGCCCTGCGCGCGCAACGCTCGACCGCGGCTTTTTACGTCCTCTGCACTGGCCATAAAGAGGGTGGGCAACCAAGTCTCACCTTGAAGCTCGCGGACCTTTTGGATCATCTGCAGGCCATCCATCGCAGGCATGTGGATGTCGAGCAGCAAACAATCTATTTCACCTTTATTGAGCAAGGTCAGTGCTTGATCCGGCCGATCGCACAGCCGGTAATCAATACCCGCTTGGTTCTCTAGAATTTGATCCATCCGATCCAAATCGTCTCGATTGTGATCGACCACCAACACCCGCATCGCATACCTCCAGCACAATGCCGGATGCTATCGCGGTCTGTTAGCGCAAGACGGGCATGGGTCTCAGTTACAGATAATCGCGCCAGCCATAGACCCAGATGCCAACGCGTTCGCGCAGGTAGGCTTGGCTTTGACGAAGCGTTGCGACGGCCGGTAGCCACTCAATGACCGAGGGTGCGCGTTGGACCGTTTGTATATCGGTGCCGTAGGGAATCCATTGAACGCCGGGCATGGCTTTTTCGAACACAGCCAGCGAACGCTGCATATGAAAGGCACTGGTCACTAGGAGTGCAGATTGAGCTTCAAGTTCGGTTAGGAAAGGTTTGGACAGCACCGCATTTTCATAGGTGTTTTGGCTCTGGTCTTCCAGAATCAGATCCTCTTTGGCTACGCCGAAACTGATCATTAGATCGGCCATGCCATCCGCCTCAGAGGTGGTCAGGCCATTCCACGGTTGCGAGCCACCGGTTAGCAGTACCTTGGGTGCCTTTCCTGCATTGTAGAGTTTGGCGCCGGCCCACATCCGGTCGGCCGCCTCGCCCAAGTCCGGCGTGGGTCTCTCGGGCTTTGAGGCTCCCTGCAGGCCACCGCCCAGAACCACAATGATGTCGGCCTTGGTGGCCAGCTCTGGCAGCGTAGGCGCATACTGCTGCTCCCACGCCATCAAGGTGCGCTCTACTAATATAGGCGTCGACCAGAAGATCAGCCAGGCGACCGAGACAACACCAGCAACTGAAGCCAATTTTCGAAAGCGAACTAACCGTAGTAGGCCCGCGAAGATCAGGCCATAAATTGCGAAATTCAGTGGATGGATAACGCTGGATAAGATTTTGGACAACAGGACAGTCATACGTTCAGTATTGCCGAGCACTGGGTTAATGTCATGGTTTTACTGCCAAGGACGATCCAATGGGCCTGTCGCTTTTTCAACGGTTGTTTCTCATTAGCACTCCCTTCGTGGCTTTATCTAGCCTTGCTCAGACACTGGATCGTGATCAATTGCTCAGCCGTGAAGTTTGGCTGTTTCAGAATTCGCCGGCCGAGCTTCAGGACCACTATGGGGCGACCCGGGGTGATTTTCAGATTGCGGATCTACCGGGTCAGGTCACTCCAGGCAGTTGTGACTTCCCTGGGCTTACCGTATCCCGAGTGGCTTACCCTCGAGACGGCTTGGATTGGGTCCGCGGACAACGAGTCGATTTGTGGGTGCGAGATGCCAGTCTTGGAAACCCCTTTCAGTCAGCCACCGTGGCCTGGCGTGAGCCGCCTCGTTACGGATTGACGTTGGAATCGGGCCGCACGCTTGCTTGGCAGCCCGGTGATGATTGGGCTCAGGTTCTCACTGGACCCACGGCCTCGCCGGGTTTAAGCATTCAAGCAAACTCTAGCGAATCCGTGGTGTTGCGCTGTTCTGTACCCGGCCCAACGTGGCGCGCGAATTATCAGGCGGTACAACGGGGAGACACCATGGATTTGGCTTTGGATGCCTTGATTCAACTCCCCGCAGGACAGCAGTGGGGCATGACGAATGTCACCCTATCCAGTCAAGTCGGCCGAGGACCGCAACCGCGAGCGATGAGGGCCGAATTGATGGCTGCTAGTGCTGATGTGAATGGTGAGTCCATGTCGGATGGGATCTGGCGATATCGACTCGAGCAGCCGCTGCAATTGGGCGGGGGCGAGCAATTCACCCAAAGGTTGTGGCGGGAAAGCGTACCGATAGAACGCGTTCATCGACTCCGCGCCTTTTTGAGCGCCCGTAACAATCAAGCTGAACAAGATTTGCGAGCCTCTCGGGAGTGGTTGATGAAAAACACCACGGACCGGGCCATGCCGGCGGGTGCACTGCGCATTAATGGTGTCGAAGGGGACCGCTATCCTCCAGCCGGTCAGGTGTTCGTTCCAGATTTGGCACCAGGCGCCCAACACTGGCTGCAGTTGGGGCCCAGTTTGGCGGTTTCGGCCCGGTTGATTCGACGGGATCAGGATGTGACTCAGAGCCATGTTCATTCGAACTGGAGGATGACCATCACCAATGGCGGCGAGGAAAGCGTCACAGTGGCAATGAACTTACAGGGTTCGCCTCGCTCGGAGTTGCCCGGCGGCCGCCAGACTGTGCAGCTCGCGGCAGGCGAAGAGCGAACCCTGACGCTACGGCTGAGCGAGCCGCGTTAAGCCCGAACCTCGCCCACCACCAAGCCGGCTCGGTTCTTTAAGCTGACCGAGTCCCACTGGGGTAGTGCGTCTGCCGGCAACAGTCCGTGCTGTTTCAACACTCGGACCATAGCTACTTCGACTGCGCGAACCGTGCCGCACTCGGCTTTCATGGCGATGCCTAAACCGGCTTTGGGGAATATCCCAAAGTAAACGCCCTCGGCGCCATATTTGACCATGCCGTCGGCCAGAGCGCCGTTGATATCGGTGCAACAGCGATCAGTACCACCCACCATAAAGGGATGCGCTCGGTGTGCAGCCGCCAACGTCTTCACCGCATCGCCCCGTACGCCTGTAGCGCTCGCCAAACGATGCAGTCCTTTTGCCAAATCCATCAGACGGTTGGCATAGGTCGGAATGCCGCAGCCGTCCACGCCAAAGACGCCGACCGGCATGTCCAAAACCTCGCCGATGGTGGCTTCAATTTGTTGTTGTACCGGGTGTTCACGCTGAATGTAGCCTGCCACATCCACGCCCTGATCCTTAGCCAGCGTCATAAACCCTGCATGTTTTCCGCTGCAGCAATTACATAGCAGGCTGGCGCCTAGGCCCTGAGCACTGCGGGCATGTCCGCTGGGCTCGTGCATGGGCCAACTAGGACCGCATTCTAAATGTGTCTCGGTTAGGCCGAGCTGAGTCAGCCATGCCTCCACTGCATTGACGTGTCCTGATTCACCGCCATGACTGGCGCAGGCGAGGGCCAATTGCTCGGGCGTCAGGCCAGCACGGTGTGCCGCGCCGGACTCGACCAGCGGTAAGGCTTGCATCAATTTGGCGGCCGAGCGGGGAAAAGTCAGACGTTCGCCATCACCTTGAATCTCGATACCGTCGTGACTGGCAATCGCGACATGAACACGATGTTCGGACTCGACAATGCCACCTCGAGTGACTTCAACCATCATGGGGTTCATGCGTTCTCCAGCGTATCTGCGGCCCATTCCAAAACGGCCTGCGCATTGAGGGGTTCAGATAAAGTGTCCAGCGCCTCGTCGACTCGTGCATCGCCAATTCGGCTTCGGCGCGCATTGGCCAAGGCGGCGCTGTACTCGGGTGTAAATTCAGGGTGGCCTTGGATGCCGATCATACGCTTGTAGACAAAGGCAAAGTTAGGGCAGAACTCACTACCCATCACTCGATTCGCGCCGGGCGGTAACTCCTTCACTTGGTCTTGATGCGAAACCAGCAAATTGGCCTGTTCGAAGGGCAGGCCAAAGGTTTCGGCCGGCATTCGGCCCACGCCCCAGGCACCTTTGCGGTCAGCCCGGCCACCCAATGCATGGGCGATGATCTGATGGCCAAAGCAGATACCCAGTACCCGAGCCTGGACGCGATCCGCTTCGACTAGCCAACTGCGTAACACCGCAACCCATTCCTCATCGGAAAACGAGTCCGCGCGTGAACCGGTGATCAGGTAAATGTCAGAGTCATTAATTTCAGGCAATTCGCCTTCTTGAGGCCAATACACTTGGAACTGCCAATCTGGCCGAATCGGAGACAGCGCACTGATAAACATATCGCTGTACTCGCCGCCGATATGCAGCAGGGCCGGATCAACCCGATCGCAATCTAAGATATGAACATTCATGCCTGAAAACCCACGACGATGTAGGACAGGAACCCGATCACGCCCAAGAATGCGATAAAGTTGACCGCAATGTTCAGACGGGCTCCGGGCTCATTGGATTTTAGTTTTGGCCAAGCGACGACAATCAAGTAGCCCAACCAAATGAGCAGTGCGCCGCCGATGGCCATGGCAATGTATCGAATCATGCTGACATCTCCACTCTCAATGACAAATCACAGGCACGCAGGTGCTTGGTCAGTGCGCCCACGCTGATTGCGTCGACCCCAGTATCGGCTAGGGTCTCCAGTTCATTCAATTGCACGTTGCCGCTGGCCTCGAGTCGTGCCCGGCCTTGGTTCAATTTCACTGCCTCACGGGTTTGGTCCAGCGAAAAGTTGTCTAGCATGATCCAGGTGGCACCGGCGTTTAGGGCCTCGTCCAGCTCGGCCATGGACTCGACCTCCACTTCAACGGGTACACCCAACTCCATATCCAGCGCAGCCGTCACGGCCCCAGTGATGCTGCCATGCGCAGCAATGTGGTTTTCCTTGATCAAAAACGCGTCATACAGACCCAAGCGGTGGTTGGTCGCACCGCCCACGGTGCAGGCGTATTTCTGTGCCAGTCGCAGTCCAGGCAGGGTCTTGCGGGTGTCCAATAATAAGGTGTCTCGAGGACCTAATGCCGCGCGATAGGCCAGCGTCGTGGTGGCCGTGCCCGTTAGCGTTTGCAGGAAATTCATGGCAGTCCGCTCGGCGGTCAAAATTGAGCGTGCGTTCCCTCGAACTTCGCACCACAGTTGATTGGCTTCCACCCAATCGCCGTCTTGAACGTGCCAAGTCACCTCCAGGCTGGGATCCACCTGCCGAAAGGTTTCGCTGGCCCAGGCGACCCCCGCGACCAATGCGGGCTCACGGCAGATCAAGCGAGCTTCGGCTTGGTGCGACTCGGGAATCAATTCGGCGGTCAGGTCCCGGGTTTCGGGGCCCAGGTCTTCGTCCAGCGCGGCCGATACCTGATGAACCAGGGTGTCAAAAGCGGGGTGCATAGCGATCCTTACAACACAGTAGCCCGCGCATTGTAGCGGGAATGGGCTAGGCGTCCATCGAGGTCCGGCGATTGGGATTGGGCAAGCCAAAGAACGCGGCCATCAGTTGGCCAGGCGACAGCAAATAGTCGCGCTCGGATTGCCACAGGGCGGTCGCTTCTTTGAATAGGGCTTCGGTGTAACGGTTATATGGGTGATACATGTCGTACATATCGCCCTGTGGCGTTTCATCCAAACCAAGTTGACGTTTTTTAGCCTGGAACCAGACCGTCAGTTGAGCGAATTCCTCGGCGTGACGTTCCAGATTCTCGGGTTCTGTCATCAAGGTGTAAGCTTGCATTACAAGCCCTGGCCTTGCACTGCGATGGGGAACACGGCATTAGTCATCCAGCGTCCGTTCTCCTGCTCTTCCAACGTCCAGATGTAGCCCATTGCTCGGCCTTCTTTGCTAATCAGCTTGATCGGGTAGGTCATGGCTCGCCCGTCAATTCGCGGCTCGCCGATTTCTGCGGATTGATGATTAACCAGCTCGCCATAAGGGTGACGGCTGACCATGCGGATGAAGCGATCCAGTGGTCCGGTCATGGCTTTGTTGGCGGGCGAGGCGTACTCGAACACGAATTCGATGCCGGCATTGTTGGTGTCGTTACTTTTCAGTGCGGCCATTAACTCTTGCATGACTTTGTCCGGTGTTTGTGCTTTGACCGGTAGTGCCAATAACAAAAGGCTGAGAAGTGAAGTGATTGTGCGCATGGGACGACCTCGTATTTTGCGGTTATGTATCGTCCGTGATAGGTTCTGACTTCGGTCAAAGAACCGTGAGAAAACAATAACAATAAAAGCGAGACGCGCAAATGTTTTCAGAAGATAAGATGATCCCGGTCGCAATTATTGCCTTGGTCGCCCCGATCATGGCTTTCATGATGTACGCCGTCAGCTGAGTCTATTCGCCTTGAACAGGCGACTTCCCGCAATCACGACGACCTGCTGAGATGCTTCAGGTTTTTGCACAGGTCCGCCTGAAAAACCCGTAAACGCCGGCAACAATAATCGCTCATCATCGTAAACGAAGCAGGGCAGGCGGATCGCTTCGCCCGGTCCTTTGACTCGAAAGGTCGGGTGGATGTGCCCATAAAGGCCGTCGCCGGGGTGGTGGCGTAGTGTCAGTCCTGCCACCTCACTGGGCTCGTCTAGCCAGCTGAACCCCCAAGATTCCACCACCTGTCGAAGGCGGCGGTCGTGATTGCCTTCGATCAGGAAGCGTTCCGGCAATTGCTGGCACGCTTCGCGGATTAAAGCCCGAGTGTCTAAATCCAATCCCTCGGGCGCGTGACACAAATCACCCAGGACATAGAGGTGCTTGGCCGATACCTGATGGCACAGGTCGATTAAGCGCTTTAGCTCGTCGTCCAACTGCCCTCGGGACACGGGAATGCCATGAGCACGAAAGGTGGCGTCTTTGCCCCAGTGAAGATCCGCCACCAATAACGCCTGTTGCTCGGGCCAATAGACGGCCCGTTCTGCCATTAACTCTAAGCGCTGGCCCTGAAAAATCAGTTCCATTGGGCGGTCATCCTGGCAACACGGGCCTCAATGTCTTCGCTGCTAAGCTGATCGGCGACGCGTTCCAACATGAGTGGCAGAGCAAAGGGTGAGGCCGAATCCAAACCCTGCCAATGCCATTTCACTTGTTGCAGCTCTTTTAGCGTACGGTTTAATCGAGATCGCTCAAACTGGCGTTGGAGTACCTGATTGCGAGCCTGTTGCATCAATAAGTTATCGGGGTCGTATTGCATAAAGACGTCGTACAAAAGGCCGCTGCTGGTTTGCAATTGGCGGTTGGATTTTCGAGCACCGGGGTAGCCTTCAAACACGAGGCCTGCGATGCGTGCGACCTCGCGGAACTCACGTCGAGACAGCTCGCCCAGATTCATCGCTTGCAGCAAGCTTGACCCCAAGGCCTCGGGATCAAACGCGAGCCTAAGAATCTCGGCCCAGTCGGTGGGTTGGCGTGCCAATACTTCGAATCCGTAATCGTTGCAGGCCGTTGAAAAACTGTCTGGCTGGTGTTGGCCGGCATGAAATGCGACCAAGGAAGCCAGCCCTTCGTGAACCAACCGGCCGGCAAAGGGATAGCAAAATAAGTGATGTCCCTCGCGATCTTGATAGGTTTCGATCAGCATTTGATCGGGTGTGGGTAAGTGCGAAGTTTGCCGCTGGGCATTGGCCACCGAATGATTGGCATCGGCCTGACCGATAATGTGGCGTAAGTGAGTACTCAGTTGCTCGCTAATCGGCAGGCGATAGCCACCCCAACTGGGAAGCTGAGGTCGCTGGCCGCGGGCGCTCTTGACCTGGCACACCATGTCTTTAAGACGGACAAAACTTAAGCAGCGCCCGGCAAATAAAAAACGATCACCGGGTTTTAATTTGGCGACAAAGGATTCTTCGATGTGACCAAGTCGAGGTCCGTTTACAAAGCGGACGCTGACCGACGCGGCCGAGACAATGGTGCCCAAGGTCATGCGGTGGCGCCGAGCCACTCGGGCATTACTGACCTGCCAGACGCCGTTGATTTCCTGCAGTCGATGGTAATCTGGGTAGCCCTGCAGGCATTCGCCGCCTCGAGCTAACAAATCCAATGTCCAATCGAATTCGGCTTCGGTTAAATGCTGATAGGCCGCACAGCGGGTGACCTCCTGATAAGCCGCATCCCTTTTAAAGCCGCCAGCCAACGCCAGCGACACCAAATGTTGGGCGAGTACATCCAGAGGTTTTTCCGGTGCTTGCGGTGACTCGACATCTTTCAGCTCCAGTGCGCGAGCGGCCGCTTGAATCTCGAATACCTGTAGCGCATGGGTGGGGACGCAGTACAGTTTTGCGCTGGCGCCCGGGCGGTGGGCTGCTCGTCCTGCCCGTTGGATCAGTCGGGCAATACCTTTGACACTGCCGATTTGAAAGACCTGCTCCAGTGGAGAGAAATCGACCCCCAGGTCCAGCGACGAGGTGCAAACCACACAAGCCAGCTCGCCAGCTTTTAGCGCGGCTTCGATGGCTTCTCGTTCTTCCCGATCCAGTGAGCCGTGATGCAAAGCAATTCGATCCTGCAAATCAAATCGGATGGTTCGCAGGGCTTCAAACCAAGTCTCGGCCTGCGCGCGGGTGTTGGTGAACACAAGGCTCGGCGTGTCGGCAGACAGTTTGGGCGCCACCTGACGCAATTGACTCAGCCCATAATGGCCCGCCCAGGGGAGTTCCAGCCAATCATCCGGCGCCAGCATGGATAACTCGATCGGCCGATTTAGCTCGGCCTGAATCAAAGTCCCTTCTTCACCGCAGAGCTGGCGCATGGCGTGCTCAGGTTGCCCTAGAGTGGCGCTCAATCCCCAGGTACATAATCCAGGTCTGAAGGTTCGGAGCCGGGCCAGACACAGTTCGGTTTGGGTGCCGCGCTTGGAGCCCATCAGCTCATGCCATTCATCGACAATCACACTGTCTAGACGAGCAAAAACACGCTCACTGTTGGCATAACTCAGCATCAGCGCGAGCGATTCTGGTGTGGTCATCAGAATATGCGGTGGTTTGCGCATCTGGCGCTGTTTGACATGCGATGGCGTGTCACCCGTGCGGGATTCGACACGCAGATGCGGTGCAATGTCAGTAAGCGGGTTGACTAGCGCGTGCTGTAAATCGCGACTCATGGCCCGTAGCGGAGTGATATACAGAATCCTCAATCCGTCACCCGGTTGGTCCAGCAATTCAGCCAGCGCACCGCCGTAGGCGGCCCAAGTTTTACCGGCGCCCGTGGCCACCTGCACTAAACCGGATTCGCCACGCAGCCGCGCGCCCCAGGATTCAGTCTGAAATGCCTGGGGCTGCCATCCTTGTTGCTTGAACCAATCCTTGATCTGCGTGAGGCCCACGCTCACCCGTATTCCTGTAACAGGGCCTGCGCATCCTGCAGTGTATTGGCTTCGCGGGCTGGTTTGTCCTGACGCCAGCGTAGGATTCTGGGAAAACGCATGGCGATGCCGGATTTATGCCGAGTACTTTCTTGTATGCCCTCAAACCCAAGCTCAAACACCAGTTCGGGCGGCACCTGACGGACTGGCCCAAATCTCTCTAGCGTGTTGGCCTTGATCCATTTGTCGACCGCTTCCATCTCGCTGCGAGTCAGGCCGCTGTAGGCCTTGGCCACAGGCACCAATTGATCGTCGTGCCAAACGCCTAGCGTGTAATCGCTAAACAGGTTGGCTCGGTTGCCGTGTCCTGCCTGGCCGTACATCAGCACCACATCGAGCGACAGGGGATCGAGTTTAAATTTAAACCAATCGCCTTTTTTCCGGCCAACGCGGTAGGGGCTGTCCAAGCGTTTGATCATGACGCCCTCAGCTCGGCGCGCTCGGGCATTTTGTCGAAGCTCCTCGACCTCATCCCAATCCGAAACATTCAGGACTGCGGACAGCAAAAAAGGATGGCTGAGTTTTTCCAGTCTTCGTCTTCGCTGCGCGAGCGGCTGCAATCGCAAATCCTGCCCGTTTTCTTCTAACAAGTCGTAAACGACGAGGCTCGCGGGCAATTCGGCTTGAATGTTAGCGCTGGGCTTTTTACGCCCCAGTCGTTTTTGCAAGGCATTAAAGCTGCCCACCTGTCCGTCTTGTAGGACCACTAACTCGGCATCTATTACACAGTCGACCTCAATCGACTGGGCCTTACTCAAAATGTCCGGAAAGGCAGCATCGATGCATTCCTCACCTCGAGACCACAGCGTTAGGGTATCGCCTCGTTTAACCAGTTGGGCGCGAATGCCGTCGAGTTTGTATTCGATTTGAAAATGATCGACCGGTTCATCACTGCCGTCCCAAGAGGTCGCCAGAAAAAACGGATAGGGTTGGCCTTGATAGCCGCTGTCCCCGGATTTAAGGGCCTGCCAGGCCGCCTCTGAGGGCGCCCATTCGCCCATCAAGTGTCCAAGCACCTCATCTGCGGGGCGCTCGAGTACTTGGGCGAGTGCTTGACTCAGCAGCCCGCGGGCCACGCCCACTCTAAAGCCACCAGTCATCAGTTTATTAAAGACAAATAATTGCGATTGCGGAATCGAGCGCCACAGCTCAACGATCTTGTCGGTTTGTTCATCCGTCGGCAGCGCCTTGAGCTCGGCCAGGACTGCAATCCAATGATGCAAGGGTTGTTCGGATTGGCCTTGCGAACGCAATAACAACGCACAGGTTTCCGCCAAATCCCCGACCATGGCGTAAGACTCTTCGATGAGCCAAAGCGGCAAGCCGGTCGAGACGGATACGGCCTCACGCATCCGAGCTCCAGATATCCGTGTCGGTGATTTGCCTTCGTTCAGCAGATGCAGCGCCCAGGCCGCATCCTCGGGTTCGGCTTGTTCAAAAAAGCGCACCAGCGCCGCAATCTTCCCTTTGTTTTTCTGGCTTTCCAACTCGGCGAATAATTCAGCAAAGGCGTTCATTCACCGCCCTCGCTGCTAAAACCGGTCGCCAGTTCGGCCGCGGGGATGCCAATTTCATTTAGATAGCGAACCAGCAAGTTGCTGCGCCCATGGGTGCACAGCACGCGCTGTGCGCCGCAGTCGCGGATGGTGGCAATCAGCTCGTCCCAATCCGCATGGTCGGACATCACAAAACCCTGTGAGTAGTTGCGGCGTTTGCGGATGCCACGCACGGCCATCCAACCGCTGGCAAAGGCCACGCTTGGGTTTTTGAATCGCCGAAGCCATGCGCTTTCGGCCACCGAAGGCGGGGCCAAGACCAGGCCCTGCGGTAATTTGTTGTCTTTGGACAGTGCGCTGACCGCCTCGGTCGGCAGCATCTGAATTCCGGCCTGGCGATAGGCTTCGACCAATTTAACCGACGAGCCGTGCAAGTGAACGGGGTGATCAGTAAAGGCTGCGAGCTCGGCCAGAATGCGCTGGGTTTTGCCCAGCGAATAACACAGCAAAACCGAGGTTTGTCCAAGCTCGGCATTGTGTTGCCACCAACGATAAATGTCGCCGGCAACGGTTTGCCCGGCGGGCCAGTTGTAAACCGGCAGCGCAAAGGTCGCTTCGGTGACCAGCGTATTGCAAGGCACCACTTCAAAGGGCTCACAGCTCGGATCCGGCGCGCGTTTGTAGTCGCCAGTAAAGACCCAAACATCGCCCTGATACTCGAGTCGGACCTGAGCACTGCCTAGTATATGGCCGGCGCTGTGAAATGAGACTCGAACCCCGTTTATTTCAAACACTTCACCATAGGCGTAGGTCTGAGTGTTCACCTCGCCCAAGCGGATGTGGATCAGTGCTTCGCCTGAGGCGGTGCAGAAATATTGGCGGCTACCCCAACGTGCGTGATCTCCATGGGCGTGGGTAATCACGGCTCGTTCAACACCGCGCCACGGGTCGATGTAAAAATCCCCGGGTGGGCAGTACAAACCCTCGGGTCGAGTTTCAATTAGGGGGCTTTGCATACTTGGTTATCTGAGTCCTCTCGCCTACTCTATCAGCCCAAAGAACGCGCATAGAAAGGACAGCATGGGGACGATCGCCCGATTATTCATCCTGATGAGCTTGGTTTTGTCACCCAGTTCCGCCTGGGCCGAGGATAAACTTGCGTTGGTGCTGTCCGGTGGCGGAGCCCGAGGTGGCGCGCATTTGGGTGTGCTTCGTGTCCTCGAAGAGCAACAAATAAAACCCGATTTTATTGTTGGCGTGAGCTTTGGCGCCCTCGTGGGTGGGCTGTACGCAGCGGGCATGGATCTGGACCGAATTGAGGCCGTGATGGCCGATCTGGATCTGGCTAAAAACCTGCAGGACCGACCTGAGCGTGATCAATTGACGGTCCGCCAGAAGCAAAATTTCGCAGGCAACCTGCTTAACTTCGATATGGGTGCCGGCCCTGACGGCGTTAAATTACCCCTCGGCTTGATCCAAGGGCAGGAGCTATCCGTTCAATTGGCTGAAGCCCTGTTGCCGGTCGCGAATCAGCCAGACTTTTCTCAGCTTTCGATTCCCTTTGTGGCCGTTGCGACGGACCTGGAAACCGGCGAGTCAGTGCGCCTGGATGAGGGGCATCTACCCACAGCGATTCAGGCTTCACTTGCCGTGCCCGTAGTCTTTGCTCCGGTCGAGATCAACGGCCGATTGCTGGTGGACGGAGGCGTTGCCAACAATCTGCCGGTGGATGTGGCCCGTAGCATGGGCGCTACCCGTGTCATCGCGGTTGACGCCTCGATGCCAAAATACAAGGCCGCCGAACTGGACAGCTTTGTCAGTGTGGTAGATCAAATTACGACCCTACTGACCCGGGCTAATGCCGACCGTAACCTAGCGCGACTCGGTCCGAACGATTTGCTGTTGGTGCCTGAATTAAACGGCATTGGTTCGTTGGATCTCCAGCGTGTGCCCGAGGCGATCGACGCGGGGTACCTATCGGCCAATGCCTTGCTACCCGGTGATTTCTCTCGGACCGAACCCAATGGGTATGCGCTGTGGCAAAGCAAACGGGCAGATGATTTTGCGAAGCCACTGACGGTCGACAACCTGACGGTGTTCAACGGCAGTCGCATGAACGGCCGAGTCATTGTCAATCAGCTCGAGAGTGGTGCTGGAATTCCGCTGGATGGAAAAGTCTTGGCTCGCGATCTGCGCCGGATTTATGCCAACGGTATTTTTGACCGAGTCGAAGCCGAAGTGGTTGATAACGGTGGGGAGTCGGCCTCGCTCGAAATCCGGACCCGAGAAAAAGATTGGGGCCCCAACTACTTGAACTTTGGCGCCGGCATCGAAGATAACTTCCGCGGGGACTCGGCCTATTCGTTCCGACTCAGCTACACCGCGACCGGGCAGAACCCAACCGGGGGTGAACTGCGCACCACGCTGGAATTGGGCCAGACCCCGTCTTTGTCTACTGTGTTTTATCAACCAATTGGTTACGGCACACCCTGGTTTGCTGAGCTAGGCCTGGAGGCCAGCCGGCGTAAATTACGAATCTTTGAGGAATCCAAAGTCGTTGCTGAATATCTGGTCGAGAATTCAGGGATTCGCTTTGATGTGGGTCGCCAGTTATCGACCTGGGGTGAATTCCGGATCGGCTTGAATCGAGCTGAACCCGATGCCGATTTAGAGTTGGGCTCGCCGGTTTTAGATCCCGCGGGTCAGGAGGCCAGCGTCAGGACCGAGTTGTTGGTCGATACGCTGGATTCGTTAGGCTTCCCGTCCACTGGGGCCATGCTTGAGCTGGGTTATGTGAGCTCGCAACAAAAGCTCGGTGCGGATCAAGACTACGAAACGGGTTCATTGGTGGCGGTCGCACCTTACAGTGGCCGTCACGGAACGCTCCTTAGCCGGCTTGAAATTGGCCGTGTGTTAAGCGAAGACTCGCCGCCTGAGCGCGCTTTCACTCTAGGCGGCTTTGGTCGTCTATCCGGTTATTCGCCGAATGAACTGGCCGGCAGCGAGCTGACTTTGCTTTCACTGGTGGGCTATCAACCGATCGAATCCAATCTGGGCTTGGGCCAACTGTATCGCGGCTTTTCGGTTGAGGCAGGTAACGTATTTTTGGATGACGCGGACGATAACTTCGACAATCTGTTGACCGGCGTTTCATTCTTTATGGGTTTAGAAAGTCAGCTAGGACCGCTATATCTATCATTCGGCGCGGCGGAAGGCGGTCGTCGAAGCGTTTCACTGACACTGGGCAAAGCCCTGGGCGAATAATAACAACGATGCGATTTGTAAAAGATTTTGAGGTCACCACCGCACCCGAAAAAGCGCTGGACTACATTGCCGATTTCTCTAACTTGGCGAGCTGGGACAGCTCAGTCATCGATGTGCGCTTTGACTCTGAACAACAATTCGGGGTGGGCGCCCGTTATGAAGTGGATCTGATGTTTGCCGGTCGCAAGCAGACCATGCAGTACCACGTGCGCCAATACGTGCCGGGTGAGTTTGCCGAGTTAGTGGGTGAGAACGCAGGCTCGACTGCGATCGATCGAGTCACTGTGAAAGAGCACCCGAATGGCGCTCGCGTGACCTATGATGCGGATATTCGTATCCACGGTCCTTTTAAACTTCTGGACCCTATACTGGCCATGGTGTTTGCACCTACGGTGCGCAAGGCCGTCAACGCCATGCGCGCTAACCTTAACTTGATGGGTTCGTAGCCTTTCCGACGATATTCAAAAACCATTTCTCGGGCAGCCATCGCCGAGCCCACAACAAGGGACCTGCCAACGCGCCAGCGTGATGTCGCAACCCAGACTTTCGGGTGCAAGCATTGAAAATGAGCTGGCCCAATACTTGAGGATCGGTTCCGGTGTTGCCGGTTTCTAGCCGTTTCGCAAGACCCTCGAGTCCAGGCTTGTAATAGGGGTCGTCCCGATAGCGCTTTTCCATTCGGTGTGTGGCGAACTGGGTCTGGGTAAAGCCCGGCTCGATGATCCTAATTTCGAGCGGCGAATGCCGAAGCTCGTGGTGCAACGATTCAAAGGCCGCTTCCAGCGCATGCTTGCTAGCGTTGTAATAACCAAAAAATGGAAATGCCATGCGCCCGCCAATACTGGTCACCGCTGCCTGAACTCCCTCGCCCCGCTCTCGCATGGCGGGCAGCAGCCGCTGGGCCAAATCCAAGGTGCCAAAGAAATTGGCTTGGAATTGATCTTTTACCGCATCCAAATTTGCCGTCTCAATGGGCGAGATCAAGCCATAGCCTGCATTGTGAACCACCACATCCGGTGTGCCCTCGGCCAGTACTTGCTCGGCGCATCGTTGAATACTGGCTGAGTCGTTCAAATCCAGTGCAACCCAGTGATAGTCCCCTTGGCCTTCTCCTTTGCGGCTGGTGGTGATGACTTCCCAGCCATTTTCGGAAAAAACCTGGCAGGTGGCTTGGCCGATACCGGCGCTA
>JAAXJV010000102.1:0-1039 GCA_012269655.1 Pseudomonadales bacterium | reverse complement strand
GTAATCCTCGGCCAAATAATAGGTGGCAGCGGGCATCAACTGCGTGACCACGTCGCGCTCTGCCCGCTGTTGCTCAATGGCGAGCGGGGCTTGAGACTCTTGATCCGCGTCGTGGTAGAAAATGACGGATCGATATTGAGTGCCTAGATCAGGCCCTTGGCGATTTAACTGGGTCGGATCGTGGCAGTGAAAGAAGGTGTTTAGCAGGCGTTCATAGCTCAGCCGCTCAGGATCGTATTCGATTTGAACGACTTCAGCGTGTCCGGTCGTATCCGAGCACACGGCTTTGTAGGTTGGATCGTCTGTGTGTCCACCCATGTAGCCGACCGACGTCGCGGTCACGCCAGGTAATTTCGAAAAGGTTAATTCAACGCCCCAGAAACAACCGGCGCCAAAGGTGGCCAATGCCATATCCAAACTCCTCTACAGTTGAAATTATTCTGGATCCAGCCGGCCGCTTTACAAGTGGACGTTAGGAATTTCGTCGTGCGGCGATGTGCGCCAGAGTAACCAGGTGCGCTTTAAACTCACTCTCAGGTAACGGAGACAATTCAGCGATCGCTTGATCGGCCAAGTTTTCGGCTCGTTCCAGCGTGCGTTCCAGTGCCTGAGTGGCTTCCAATTTCTCGATCACTTCATTCAGCGCATCGCCATTGGCTCGGGTGAATTGCATGTCCAGCCAACGTGCTTGATCGGCAGGTAGGGCGTCGCGCGCGATTAAAATGGGTAGGGTAACTTTGCCCTCGGCCAAATCGTCACCCAGTGACTTGCCGCTGTTGGCATCGCGTTGATAATCCAATGCATCGTCAGCAATCTGAAAAGCCAATCCGATCAGGCGCCCATACTCAGCCAAGCCCTGTGTTTGTGTGTCGTTGGCATTGGCCAATAGCCCTGCGACTCGACCTGCAGCCTCGAACAGGCGGGCGGTTTTGGCGTAGATCACATCGAAGTAGGCGGTCTCGTCGACATCGACGTCGCCCTTGTTAATCAGTTGTTGCAACTCACCTTCAGCAATGGTGTTGGTGGTGTCGGCTAATTC
>JAAXJV010000174.1 GCA_012269655.1 Pseudomonadales bacterium | reverse complement strand
TAAAAGTCTGCCAACGATTGCTCGATTGAACGATCCAAGACGCCTATCAAGCCCAATGTCACGCCCAGTCCCAGCGCGATGGCAATCCCAGCCGCCACCGGATCGCGATATTTCGGCAACGCCACCTTGGGTAGCTTGAATAGAGCAAGGGCAATGAAGATGACCATCAAGGTGTCGACCAGCAACTGCGTCATCGCCACATCAATCGCACCATAGATCACAAAGACGATCGAAACCGACGCGCCAAAGGCACCCAATGCAGTAATCGCAAGCATTCGGTTGGTGGTAAAGACTACAACGGCGGTGCCCACTAGCCCCAGAAACAGCACCGCAATGTCAGCCCCACCCAAGGCCATCGGGCTATCAGGGACATCGATTCCAGTGAACAAGATTCCGACCCACATCGAAAAGGCGAGGCCTAGAAAGGTGATGCGCAAATAACTGGTCATTCGGCCGTTTTGCAACGTTTCGGTCGATATCTCTGCGATTTTGTGGGCGCCGCTTAGGTTAAAATCGTATAGCCGGTCCAAGCGCCAATTGCGTTTTTCAAACCGAGTAAGGGTGCGCCGGATGGCCTGAAACTTCCAATACATCAGCGCGCCCAGCGCATAGGTGGCGAGGCTCAACAGCAAGGGACCATTAATGCCATGCCATAGGTAGAGATCAACGGTCTGGGCCTGAGCAGTGACGTCCCGCAGCATCGCGCTGACCAATCCAACATCAATGCTGTTCGGGTAGATGCCGATGGCCAAAGCTGTGAGCCCTAGCACTAGCGGGCCCCAAAATAAAATGGCGGGGGCGTCTTTGGCCTCTGGGTTTGAGCTGATACCAACAAAAGGTTTCCAGCCGGCCGCTAAGGCCGTCACGACCATCATGGCATTGGCCAGTAACGCGGCGCCGGTGACTAACCAACTGTTCAAGGTGCCTGCGTAGATTAGCTCTTTACCTAAAAAGCCGACCAGTGGGGGAATGCCAGCCATGGATAAACCGGCCAGTCCTGCACACAACCAAGCGATTGGCATCTGCCGGCCTAGTCCGGATAACTGGGTCAATTCTCGTGTTCCTGCTTTTTTATCGAGCATGCCGACAGTCAGGAAAAGGGCTGCTTTGTATAGGGCGTGAACCAAGATGAAGACGACCGCGGCAAGTAAGGCTTCACGGGTGCCGATACCAATCAGCATCACCAGAACACCCAGCGCCATCACCGTGGTGTAAGCCATCATGAGCTTTAAATCGGTTTGGCGAAGTGCCCACAGCGCGCCGAGCACCATGGTAATGCCACCAAAGAGTGTCAGTGCGGTGTCCCATAACATGTGATCGCCAAAGCCTGGCGTCAGCCTTAGCAATAGATACACGCCGGCTTTGACCATGGTGGCGGAGTGGAGATACGCCGATACTGGCGTCGGTGCCGACATCGCGTTGGGCAGCCAGAAATGAAAGGGAAATTGTGCCGACTTGGTCATGCAGCCCACCATCAGGCACAGGATCAAAAGGGGATATAGGCGAGCCTCGGTCAGCCCCATTTGGTTCCAGTCACTCAGTCGCCAACTGCCGGTTTCTAGATGAGCCAAAACCAGAGCCAATAGCAACAGCAGGCCGCCAAAGCCTGTTACGATGAGTGCCTGAACCGCGTTTCGCCGCGCCTTGGCTTTATGATGATCGAAGCCCACCAACAAAAAGCTGGTGAGGGTCGTTCCTTCCCAAAACAAAAATAGCGCAATGGCATCGTCGGCTAACACCAGACCCAGCATTGAGATAGCAAATAGGCTCAGCAGCCATTGCAACTGAGTACGCCTCCGATCGCCGGAGAAGTAGTATGCGGCGTAACTTAAAATCATGGCCCCAACGCCGGTGATCAGCAGGCTGAATAGCAGCGATAACCCGTCCAGTCGAAACGCGAACTCAATACCCAGTGAGGGCAACCAAGGATAGCTGACCTCAACGATCTCGCCGGCTCCAATAATGGGCAGTTGAGTTGCAAAAAACGCAAACAACGTGCCGGCCACCAACGCGGGCAAATAGGTTAAATCGCCTTTTATTTTCACTATCACTCTGACTTAATTTACCGCAAACAATTAGGGTAACAGTTTACTGACTCGTTAAGGAATCACATGGGGACGCTGGATTTTGATTTGAAGGGGGTGGTGGCCTTGGCTGAAGAAGCGGGGCGAGCAACGTTAACCTGTTATCAAAAACCACTCGAGATTCGTTACAAGGGGGACGAATCACCGGTGTCTCAAGCCGACGAGTTGGCGCATAAGATTATTGCGAAGGGACTGGCTGAAACCGAGCTTCAAGTTGTCTCAGAAGAAGGTCAAACGCAGTCGAGTGCAACGCGATATTGGTGCGTTGACCCCTTGGATGGCACCAAATCCTTTATCGCTGGAGTTGAGGACTTTACGGTCAACATTGCATTGATTGTAGAAGGACGCCCGGTTTGGGGTGTGGTGGTGGCGCCAGTCCTCGAGGTGGCTTGGTTTGGTGGACTGGAGGGTGGCAGTTGGCGAAAAGCGCAAGGACAAACCCAAAGGATACAGTGCACACCGCCCCAGGCACCCTTGCGGGTATTAGCCAGCCGAAACCATTTAAACGACGCCACCCGGGACTTTATTGAGACCTTGGGTGCAGTCGAGAGGGTTCAGCGCGGCAGTAGCCTTAAATTTTGCGCCATCGCCGAAGGGCAAGCCGATCTGTATCCCCGATTAGGGCCCTGTTGCGAGTGGGACACTGCCGCAGGTGAAGCCGTCTTGATCGGGGCCGGCGGATCCATCTGTGACTTTCAAGGGCGGCCGTTAGCTTATGCAAAGGCGGACGTGTTAAATCCACATTTTTTGGCCTCAGGCCAGACGGACCCCCGTCATTACTTGCCATAAGGTCAGCATAATCAGCAAGGTGCCAAAACCGACACAGGTTTGAAAGGCAATCATCGAGGCCATAGCGGGCGCATCTCCACCCAATTTTCGCGCCAAAATGTAGCTGGATGGCGCTGTGGGGGTGGCCATCATCAGGAAAATCAGTACACCAAACTCGGGGGCGAGTCCGGTCGCTGAAATGACCATAAAGGCGATCATTGGCTTTACCACCATTTGCATCAAGCTGGAATAGATGTTCAGGCTCATGCCTTGGCTAAATTTGTCTAGGCTCAGACCTGCTCCGATAGCGAGTAGCGAGATCGGTAGCGCGGTCTGTCCAAGACGCTCCAGGGTGACCCAAGCAAATTCAGGTAACGCGAGGTTCAGTTCATTGGCAAGGAGACCTGCTACACAGGCCAGTATCAAGGGGTTCTGAGTGAGTTCCTTTAGCAATTTTTTGCTGTCCAAACGTCCTTCATTGAGTGACACCAGGGCGCTGACGCAGGTGACATTGACCAATAAAACCAAGGCTGCGGCCAACAGTCCCACCAAGGCGAACGAGCGCTCGTCAAACAACGAAACCGCTAAAGACAAACTGATGTACAGATTAAATCGGCTGATGCCTTGAAACAGGCTGCTTCGGGTTGCTGGGGTCAGGCTATCGCGCCATAGCATCGGTACGAGTGCCACAGCCGATAGCACGAGAGTGGGGATATATAAGCCTGCGAGTAAAGCGCCCCAGGGTAGGTCGGTTAGATCCGCCTGGCTGATATTCGAAAACAATAAGGCTGGCATCAAGACGTAATAGACAATCGACTCGATGCCGCTCCAGACTTCGTCTTGCCTGACCAGCGTGCGTTTGATCCATGCTCCCAGGGCCATCAGCACCACCAACGGCGCAATGGCCTGGAGCACGGGTGCGATCATGCGAACAAACTAGGGTTTCGAACGCAGGTTTGAATGCGGTCAGGTCCCGTTGAAACGATGTCAAAGGGCGCGCCTACCAAGGCCTCGATGCGAGCCACGTAGTTCTTGGCTGCCTGCGGCAAGCTGTCATAGTCCTGCGCGCCAAAGGTCACGTCATCCCAGCCCGGCATAGTTTCATACACTGGAGTGGCCTCGTCCAAGCGTGACACATCGGTCAGCGATTTAACCCGCGTGCCGTCTTTGAGCTCGTACGCGACACAGATTTTGACTTCTTTTAAACCGTCCAGCACGTCCAGTTTGGTCAAGCATAAGCCGCTGATCGAACTGACCTGAATCGCCTGTCGCACAGCCACGGCATCGAACCAACCACAACGCCGTTCACGGCCGGTGGTGGTGCC
>JAAXJV010000176.1 GCA_012269655.1 Pseudomonadales bacterium | reverse complement strand
ACATGATATCGGCCATTCTGGTTGGTGGGTCTTGGTGATGTTTGTCCCGTTGATCAACTTGATTGCATGGTTATACGTTGGGTTGAAGTCGTCCGATCCGTTGGAAAATTCTTGGGGCTGATCGCTTGAAAAATTGGTCAGACCAATTACGATAGCGACAATAAAAACGTGCGCACAAACAGCCTATCCCGGTCTGTCTCGTCGCCACCGTTAAGGATTCCGAATGACCGCTATTCAATCGGGTTTGCTAGATCAAGCCATCATTGACGACCGACGCGCTCGAATCGTGCCGAAGTTACAGGCCATCCTGTCCTCTGATCAGCTAAAGGTGACCCAAGAAGACTTGGCCCCCTTTGAGACAGACGGCTTGGCGCCGTATCGCCGCATGCCGATGGTCGTGGCCCTGCCGACAGACAAAGCGCAAGTGATTGCCATCATGAAAGCTTGTCAAAGTGAAGACATCCCGGTGGTAACCCGAGGCGCGGGCACAGGATTGTCGGGTGGGGCGATGCCGCACGAGGGCGGTGTGCTGCTGTCCATGACCAAAATGAATGCGATCCAGAACATCGATCCCGACGCGCGCATCATCACGGTGCAACCAGGCATTCGTAATGCAGCGGTTACCCAAGCAGTTGCGCCATATGGCCTCTATTACGCGCCGGACCCTTCGAGTCAGATTGCCTGTTCGATTGGGGGCAACATCGCGGAAAACTCAGGTGGTGTGCACTGCTTAAAGTACGGTTTGACCGTGCACAACGTGCTCCAAGCCACCGTTATCACGATTGATGGTGGTGAGTTGACCTTGGGTGGCGAGTCGTTGGATGCGCCTGGATTGGATTTGATGGCCGCGTTAATTGGCTCGGAAGGCATGCTAGGGGTGGTGGTCGAAGCCAAGCTTAAACTGCTACCCATTCCGCAGGTCACTAAGGTCGTCAGTGCAGCCTTTGACGATTTGGGTACCGCCGGCCGCGCGGTCGGGGACATCATCGCCGCGGGCATTATTCCGGCCGGACTCGAAATGATGGACAAGCTGAGCCTGCAAGCCGCAGAGAATTTCTTAAACGCGGGCTATCCGACCTGGGCCGAGGCGCTTTTATTATGCGAAGTCGACGGCACTGCAGAGGAAGTCCAAGAGCACATTGAAGACGTTACCCAGGTTTTGAAAACCGCGGGTGCGGTCGAGGTCAAAGTGGCGCGTGACGATGCCGAGCGCGAGTTGTTCTGGAAAGGGCGCAAATCTGCGTTTCCAGCGGTTGGTCAGATCAGCCCGGATTATTACTGCATGGATGGCACGATTCCCCGTGGCGAGTTGCCCGAGGTATTGCAGAAAATCAGTGACATGCAAGACAAATACGGCCTTCAGTGCGCCAACGTGTTCCACGCAGGTGACGGTAACTTGCACCCCTTGATCATGTTCGACGGCAACGATCCCGTGCAGGCCGAGAAAGCCCAGCAATACGGTTCTGAAATTCTGACCACCTGTGTCGAACACGGTGGAACCATTACCGGCGAGCATGGCGTGGGCGTCGAGAAGATTAATGAAATGTGTGTGCAGTTCCCAGGCGAGGAGTTGACGCAGTTCCACGCGTTAAAGCGGGCCTTTGACGCCAAGGAACTGATGAATCCGGGTAAAGCCATTCCAACGCTTAATCGCTGCGCTGAATTTGGTCATATGCATGTACATCACGGCGAAATGCCTCACCCAGAACTGGAGCGCTTTTAATGGGCCAAGACATTACCCAAACGCTGGTTGAGCAGATCGCTCAGGCTCATCAAGAAGCGAGGCCGCTGGCGATTCACGGCGGCGGTACCAAAGGGTTTCTGGGCCATGATTTAGTGGGCGAAGTAGTCGACATTACGGGCCATCAAGGCATTGTGAATTACCAGCCTGTCGAATTGGTCATGACCGTGCGCGCGGGCACACCACTGGCTGAAGTCGAAGCGGCGTTGGCGGAAAAGGGGCAATGCCTGGCGTTTGAACCGCCTTCGTTTGGAAGTGCAGCGACCATTGGCGGCACCATAGCGACTGGCTTGTCGGGTCCTGCTCGTCCTTATACGGGCTCTGCTCGTGACTTCATGCTGGGCGTCCGAGTGATTAACGGTCAGGGCCAGGCCCTACGCTTTGGCGGCGAAGTGATGAAAAACGTCGCCGGTTATGACGTCTCGCGATTAATGACGGCAAGTCACGGATCGTTGGGACTGATTACCGAAGTCAGCCTTAAAGTACTACCGGTAGCTAAGTCGGTAAAAACGCTTGCTACCTCGGCGTCAGCGAACGAAGCGATTGCGTTATTTAATCGGTTGGCTGGCCAGCCACTGCCCATCAGTGCGACGGCCTGGGCCGAGGGTCAGGCCTACATTAGGCTGTCTGGGGCAGCGAGTGCGGTGGACGCGGCGGCCAAGCAGATCGGCGGGGAGCTGGCGGACAATAGCGTTTGGGCTTCGTTGAAAGAGCTGACCCATAACTCAGTGGCTGAGCAGTCGACGCTATGGCGTCTGAGCGTACCGCAGACCGCATCACTGGATCTGGACTGCCCTTTAATCGAATGGGGTGGTGGCCAACGCTGGTACACAGGGGATGCCCCCGAACAGGAGTTACGGGCTAAAGTCGAAGCCGTCGGCGGTCACGCGACCCTTTATCGGGGCCAAGCCGAACGTGTGTTTCATCCGCTTAACCCTGCGATGAGTGCGCTGCACAGTCGCATTAAACACAGTTTTGATCCTAAAGCGCTGTTCAATGTCGGCCGCTTTCATCCCGAGTTTTAATCATGCAGACCAGTATTGTTCAGAAGTACGCGAATACCCCGCAAGGACAACAAGCCGACGCGATCCTACGTAAGTGTGTGCACTGTGGTTTTTGTACAGCTACCTGTCCGACCTATCAGTTACTGGGCGACGAGCTCGACAGCCCCCGTGGTCGAATTTATTTGATCAAACAAATGTTGGAAGGCGCTGAAGTCACAGAAAAGACTCGCAACCATCTGGATCGTTGTTTGACCTGTCGTTCCTGTGAGACCACCTGCCCATCGGGTGTGGAATACGGAAAGTTGGTCGACATCGGCCGGGATCTGGTTGAGAAAGAAGTGCCCCGTGGCTTTGTCGAACGTTTGACTCGCCAGGCATTGATTTCTGTCTTGCCCAATCGTCCCGTGTTTAATGCGCTGTTGAAGTTGGGTCAGACATTTAAGCCCGTGGTGCCGGGGGCTTTGGGTAAAAAGATTCCACCCAAGCGAGCCAAGACACCTTGGCCTGCGCCCCGTCATACCCGGCGTATGTTGGTGCTGGATGCCTGTGCTCAACCGGGTGCGACGCCTAATGTGAATGCCTCAGCGGCACGTGTTCTGGACCGTTTGGGTATCAGCCTAGTGACTGCGCCTGAAGCAGGCTGTTGCGGGGCAGTGGCGTACCACCTCAATGATCAAGCCGGTGGGCTGGATGCCATGCGGGCCAACATTGATGCTTGGTGGCCTGAAATCGAAAAGGGCTGTGAGGCGATCGTGATCACGGCCAGTGGTTGTGGTGTGATGGTCAAAGAATACGGCCATCTGCTAGCCGGTGATGCTGCTTATGCTAAAAAGGCCAGGCGTATTGCCGAGCTGTGTAAAGACATGACCGAAGTCTTTGCTGCGGAGTCGCTTGAGCAGTTGAACTTGAGTGCGCAGGAGCAAAAAGTGGCTTTTCACGCGCCTTGCACCCTACAGCACGGCCAAAAGATCGTCGGTGTAGCCGAGCGTTATTTACGTGAAGCCGGTTTCGAGCTGACCATGGTGGCCGACAGTCATCTGTGTTGTGGCAGTGCAGGAACCTATTCGATTACTCAGCCGGAGCTGTCTCAATCTTTGTTAAAGAACAAGGTCGAGGCTTTGGAAGCCGGCCGCCCTGACGTGATTGCAACCGCCAATATTGGTTGCCATCTGCACATCGAAACGGGTGCGCAGACGCCGGTCAAACATTGGATCGAGTTGATTGACGACGTCTGCGGCGCCTGATTAAAGGTCCGACGTCAGCACGATCTTGCCGGTGAAGCCGCCGGCCTCGAGTGCGGCGTGGGCCTCATTAACTTGGCTAAACGGGAAGCTCTGCGCCACCATCGGACTCAGCTGGTCGGTCTCGATCAGCTGATTCATTTTCCTTAACATACGGCCAAGATCTGCCTGGTCGCGGCTGGGGTCGATAAAGAACCCAATCAGAAAACAGAATTTCA
>JAAXJV010000250.1 GCA_012269655.1 Pseudomonadales bacterium | reverse complement strand
TTGGCGACTTTGGTATTGATTGTCGAAACCGACCCGAACCGAGAGATTGATTGGCTAATGGCACTTGGCGCTGCTTGGTTTGCCAGTGCTGTGATTCTGATGTGTTCGAATTTTCTTTATCGAGTGCTCGGCGCTCGGGGCCTTAAGGCGATCGAACGCTTGATGGGCATGATCTTGATTTCGATCTCTGTTCAGATGCTTTTGGATGGCTTTAGAAGCTACTTGGGCAGCTCGTAGCCGTCTTTCCACATCTCGATTTCGACCATGAGTTTGGGGAAGAAAGAGAACGTATCTTCGCGGCGAACACGCGCCGTCAGAAAACCACCGTCCACCGTGTAAAGGCTGCTAAAGCCAGTCCAGGCAAAAGTTTTATTGGTGCCGGTGCGCTGCACTGAGCCTTCGATATCGCTGCGCGCGTTGTCGCAGAACACGTTGTTGCCGTATTTACTACAGACCCGGTTCACAAAGGCAATCTGATTTTTCCGCTCATTCGACAAGCCTGGCTGACGATAGATCACACCGACCACTTGGTTGTCTTCATAAAAGACTCGAACCCAAGGCTTGGCGCGGGGGTTGATGCTGTCTTCAATGCCTCGCATATCCCCTAATTTGATACCGGCAACATCCTGGGCAATCGCGGGTTCTCTGGCCCACACACTGTTGATCATCAACGCGCTAACTAGCGCCACCATCCATTTCAAGTGAGTCTTCCTACCAAAATCAAATGCCAAGCCATCAAGGTGGCATAGCCAAAAAAACATAATCGCAATAACGTGAGCGCACTGGGCCCACGATGCTGCGGGTGATCGCTGGCTCTAACTAAAAGCCAGACGCCCATCCCAGTAAGAGTCATCTTACCTGCGAAAAACCAGACTGTCCCCAGCTCAATCAGATACGCCATGATGGGATTGACTTCAGAACCGCCTAGCCGCAGTACGTTCAGCGTAAAGGTGGCGTCCAAAAGGCTCATCACTACAATGCCCATGGCTGCAAAGCGTCGTTGTAATACCACCATAGGCCAAGCCCTTACATCGTGAGTGCAGCTTCCAGTTTGGCCAATCCTTGTGCCAGTGTCTGACGATCAGTATTCAAAGCCGGAGCCAACCGAATCACGTCTGCGCCGGCCACCAACACCATGACGCCCAGCTCGAGTGCCCTGCCTAAAATTGCACCGGCTTGCCCTGCATGTTCAGACGTCAACTGGCATCCGAACCACAAACCTAGACCGCGCACTTCTGAAAAAGTGCCCGTTCGGTGGCCGATCGCTACCAGTTCCTGATGCATAAATTCGGTGTTGCTGCGGACCTGGGTTAGAAATTCGGGTTGTGAAATTTCCGACACAGCCGCAAAACCCACCGCGCACGCCAGTGGATTTCCGCCGCTGGTGGTGCCATGGGTGCCCGGGGTGAGGACCTTGGCAATATCGGCGCGAGTTAGCATTGCGCCCATGGGAAAACCACAACCTAATGCTTTTGCGCTCGATAAGATGTCCGGAGTCACCCCGTAATGCTGATAGGCATACAACTGACCTGAGCGCCCAACGCCACTCTGAACCTCATCAAAGATCAACAGTGCACCATGCTGATTACACAATTGCCGGCAGTGCTCTAAAAACTCAGGTGTAGCCGGCGTCATCCCGCCTTCGCCTTGAACGGGTTCCACCATGATGGCGCATACATCGTCGCCCATGGCTTGGGTCAGTGCCTCTAAATCGTTGTAGGGCACATGATCGATCCCCTCGGGACATGGGCCGAAGCCTTCTTGGTATTTGGGCTGGCCACCGACCGATACGGTGAACAAGGTCCGTCCGTGAAAAGCGTTATCAAAGGCGATAATTCGATTCTTGTGCGGCCCATAGGTATCAAAGGCGTAACGGCGAGCGAGCTTTAAACAGGCTTCATTGGCTTCGGCGCCAGAGTTTGAAAAAAACACGCGCTCGGCGAAGGTTTCGTTGCACAACAGCTCTGCGAGTTTTACCGCGGGCTCATTGGTCATCAAATTTGAAACATGCCAGAGGCTGCTGGCCTGATGTGTCAGAGCTTCAATTAAGGGCGGATGGCAATGGCCCAACGCACTGACCGCGATGCCGCCGGCTAGATCGATATATTCCTTACCTTCCGTGTCGGTCACGATAGCGCCGCGGCCTTGTACCGGGACCACCTGAAAGGGTGCATAGTTTGGCACCATGTACTGGTCAAATTGGGCTCGTATTGGGTGCATGGCTTAGTCCCTAAAACTCATGATCTTCCATTCCCGATCCTGGGCGATGGCAGTTAGTCTCTCGTCCGCGTCTACCGCGACCGGTACGTCGGCACTCTCTAATAGCGGTAGATCGTTATGGCTGTCGGAGTAGAACCAGACTCGATCAAAAACCTCAGTTCGTGAGGCTCTCCACTCTGCTAAGGCTTTGACTTTGCCGGCTTGGAAGGTGGGCGTTCCAATTAACTCGCCGGTGTATTGGCCGTTAACGACCTCATTTTTGAGGCCTAGGTAATCGGTGATGCCCATCAACTCGATGATGGGGCCTGCCAAAAATTCGCTGGTGGCAGTAATGACCAGTATTTGATGGCCTTGAGCTCGATGCCATGCCAACACCTCTGGCGTTTTGGGTGCAATCATACCCGGCGCCCGTTCACGTACATATTGATCGCGCCACTTTGTTACCTGTTCAGTCCCGTACTGACCATGCAGCCGGAAAGCCCAGCGGTTGTATTCGACAATATCCAGGGTGCCGTTGGTGTACTCGCGATACCAGCGCTCATTCGATTCGGCAAATTCAGCGTCAGTTACGACGCCAATATCGACCAAAAAGGCATTCCAGCCATGATCGCTGTCTGCCTGTAACAGCGTGTGGTCGAGGTCAAAAACCGCAAGTTGCATGTGTCGTCCGTTGCACTAAAGGGTTGAGGTGCTACAGAATGCGGGACATCTAAAGGAGATTCAACGTGTTAGACGGCGACGGTTTTCGTCTGAATGTCGGAATGGTGCTGATTAATCAGTCCGGTCAGGTTTTTTGGGGCCAGCGCCCGCGCAACGCCGGTTGGCAGTTTCCACAGGGCGGTGTTGATGAGGGTGAGTCGGCGGAGCAGGCGATGTTTCGTGAATTGCAGGAAGAAACCGGCCTCAAACCGACGGATGTTCATGTATTGGGTCGTTCGCAAGACTGGTATCGATACCATTTGCCGCGTCGTTTTCGGCGAAAACCGCCCGGATGCGTGGGCCAAAAGCAGAAATGGTTTTTGCTGCAATTAAACAGCGATGACAGCGCAATTCATTTCGATACAGGGACCAAAGCCGAGTTTGATGGATTTGAGTGGGTCAGCTGGTGGTATCCGCTGGGTCAGGTCGTGCCCTTTAAGCGGGACGTTTACCGCCGCGTGTTGCTCGAGTTCCTACCCCTCAGAGACGCCCGAGTAGGGTACTCCATTGATTGAATCCCTGCGGGCCATTGTCCAGGGCGTCTCGAATGCTCGAGATCTAAACAACGCCATGGAATTTCTGGTGGTCAAAGTTAAGCAGGCCATGAATGTTGGCGTGTGCAGTGTGTATCTAGATGACGCAAAGCGTGAGCGATACTTGCTGATGGCCTCAGACGGTCTGAATCGAGCCTCGGTCGGGCGTAGTTATTTGGAATATGGGCAGGGCTTGATTGGCTGGGTGGCTGATCGCTCTGAGATTTTAAATACCGATAATGCGCCGGCCCACCCCAATTACCAATACCTGCACGAAACCGGGGAAGAGCGCTACCACGCCTTTTTGGGTGTGCCTATTTTGCACCAGCGTCGCGTTTTGGGGGTTTTGGTGGTCCAGCAGGTCGAGCCCCGTGCCTTTGATGATGCCGAGGTCTCCTTGCTGACCACCTTGAGTGCGCAGTTAGCGGCCGAAGTGGCGCACGCACAAAGCGGCGGCAAGCATGCTTTTGCTTGGCAGACCGTAGGTACCGATCGGCGCTTTGCAGGTTTAGAAGCGGGCTCCGGCGTGGGAATGGGCATTGCTCACGTGGTTGAAAGCCGAGAATTGTCGGCCATTGCGAACACGCAATCCGAGGATCCCAACTCTGAAGAAGCGCGTTTTAAACAAGCTTTATCTGAAGTGAAGGCAAGTTTAGGTGGCACGGCCGATCGCTGGGCCGATCGCTTGCGCGTCGAGGAGCGCACCTTGTTCGAGGCATACGCTCGAATGTTGGATGACGATTCACTAGCGGGCG
>JAAXJV010000307.1 GCA_012269655.1 Pseudomonadales bacterium | reverse complement strand
CACCCAAGCGAACACGGCTGGCATCGCCAATTCGGATGCCTGCGGGCACGGCGTAATTGGCCATGCGAGGGAATTTATCAACGCTTTCAACATTCAGGCTACGGCCTTCCGCCCGGGCCTTGATTTGGCGCTCGGTCAGCTCGTCCAGCGCGATCGCACCCTCATCGGTCCAGGCCACGTTCGGGAGCTGAGCGAATAGACCGGTCAGGTTCAGTTCATGTGGTTTGGCCTGACGCGTACTGATCAGTGTCAGTTTCAAGTACACCTCGGCAGTCGAGCTGGGTTCGCTATCCTCGGGCAAAGCTGTGATAAAGGCTTTGTCACCCAGCATGCGCACGGCGTTGGCCATGTCACTCTCGCCAGCAGCCGCGAGGCGGTCTGCACACGCTTTATCAATAGCGATTTGTGGGCCAGCGTCGGCGTCGCCCAACAAGGCTTGCACGAGACTTGCAGAGGGATTCCGCACAGGGTAGGGGAAGTAGGCCTCGAGAAGCTGGCCCTTGTTGTCAGTGGTGCCGGTGCCGATTGCAATTGCAAACATGGTTGTTCCTTGTGTCGTTCTTACAAGCCGCGGGCTTGCCAATCATCGGCTTTAAAGCCGTTAAAAATATCGTCGTTGTGAAATACCAACGGACGTTTGATGACCGTGGGTAATTCCAATGCTGGGCTTAAATCAGACCCAGACTTTAATGCCTGTTGTGCGTCAGGCGAGAGATTGCGCCAACTGGGCGAGCGAGTATTAAAAACTGCCGCGCCCAGTGCGTCAAAGGCGCGTTGCAAAGCCTCAGATGAGATGCCCTCGGCTCTGAAATCAATAAACTCGAAATCCTGGCCCTTTTCAGTAAGGTACTTGCGAGCTTTGGCGACCGTATCGCAGTTGGGGATGCCATAAAGTTTCATGCGGATTGACTCCAACGGTCCAATGCGGATTTCAGTCTCTCAAGGGCTTCTTGTGTGGTTTCGGTCGCGCTCACCAAGGCGGCTCTTACGCGTCCTGCACCGGGATTATGACCGTCAATGTCACGACCCAAATAGCGGCCAGGTAATACTCGCAGGTTGTATTCCTTTAACAACAACTGAGTAAACCCTTCGTCATCACCGCCCGGCACTTCGATCCATAAATAGAAGCCGCCAGCGGGTGGCGTGCTAGGGAGATAGTCAGACAAAATCTGTTGCGCCATCGCATATTTCTGGCGGTACTGCTCGCGGTTGTCCTGAACGTGTTTCTCATCTTTCCAGGCCACCATGCTGGCTTGTTGATGGTGGCCTGGCATGGCACAGCCATGGTAGGTGCGGTATTTGGCAAAGGCTGCCATTTGCGCTTCTGAGCCGATCATGTAGCCACTGCGCAGTCCCGGAAGGTTGCTTCGCTTGGATAGGCTGCCAACGGCGATACAGTTGTTGAGGCCAGACAATCCCATTTCTGCGGCAGCTTGCAATAATCCTGGGGGCGGTGATTGCTCATCGCGGTAAATTTCGCTGTAGCACTCGTCGGAAATAAGTAAAAAATTGTGTGTCTGCGCTGCTTTAATCCAGGCTTGCAGCTCGTCAATTGACAGAACGCGACCGGAGGGGTTGCCGGGCGTACACAGAAACACGGCTGCAACGTTTTCAAAGCTGTCCACGTCTGCGGGCGTAGGCGCAAATTCGTTGCTGGCATCCGCATTCAAATAGCCGGGGGTCGCGCCGGCCATAATCGCCGCGCCCTCATAGATTTGATAAAAGGGGTTGGGCATTAAAATGCGCTGCCCCTCACCCACCAGTGCTTGTATGACGGCAAATAACGCTTCTCGAGTGCCTGTGACAGGAATGACCTGTGAGGCATCTAGCTGGACAGGCGCAAATCGACCCATGGCCCAGTCAGCAATGGTTTGACGTAGTTCAGGTTGTCCCAGCGTCGCCGGGTATTTTGCAACCGCTAAAGCGGATTCTGTTAACGCATCCAACACGGCCTGAGGCGGCGCATGCTGAGGCTCGCCGATGCCCAGCGACAAGGGCGTCAACGCTGGATTAGGCTCGATGTCCGCAACCAGCGTTCGGAGTTTTTCAAAGGGATAGGGATGCAGCGCATCGATCCGTTCGTTCATTCAGTTTGATCCAAAGTTTCCGTCAAATCCGAGCGAATTTGATTCATTTGTTCAGTGTCAGTCAGTGGGCGACCCTGATCGTCCAGTAAATAGAAATAGTCTTCAACCCGCTCACCCAGTGTCGCGACCTTGGCCAAAGTCAAGTTGAGTTGATGCTGTTCCAGGATTTGAGCGACCCGGGCGAGCAGTCCAGGACGATCGGGTGCAATTAACTCCATCACGGTTCGGTTGCGGCTCTCGTCTGCCATGAATTGAATGCGGACCGGATCGTTAAAATGCTTTTTAACTCGTGGAGTCGAACTCTGGCCGGCCGCCTTGACTTCCCGGGGGCGACTGCACGCATCGACCAGCCCCGCTTTCAGTTGAGCGAGCCGTTCGGTATCGGTAACGGCCTCTCGGGTGGATTCGTCCACCACGATAAAGCTATCCAGCGCGCGCCCGTCTAGGCTGGTGTTGAGTCGGGCGTCTAGGATGCTCATGTGGCAGCGCTCAAACACCCGGCAGATAGCGCTAAACAGACCCCGTTTGTCCTGACAATGGACAAACACCCGAGTGCCGGTGTGATTGCTGTTGATCAGAAAATACGGCATTTCACTGGAGGCTAAAATACTGTTGGTGTGCCAAACAATTTCGTTCACCGAATGTTGAGCGAAATAGCTATTGCCCCAAAATGCCCAAATCGGGTCCAGTTCGCTGCGAGCGGTTTCCATTGCGGTGGCTGCCGAGTCTTTGGCATCTTCAATCATCTCTGCCAGCGTCGGCAGGGCTTCATCCAAGCCCGTCTGCAGGGCAGATCGAGTCGCATGGTATAGCTGGCGCAATAGGCTTTGGCGCCAGGCATTCCATAGCTCTGGGTTGGTCGCTGAGATATCCGCGACCGTCAGCACCAATAAATAATCCAGTCGCTCGACCGTACCGACTTTTTCGGCAAACTCGCGAATGACTTCAGGGTCCGAAATGTCTTTACGCTGCGCGGTGGTACTCATCAGCAAGTGATTTCGAACCAACCACGCCACGAGGCGGGCATCGTAGTTCGATAGCCAATGGCGGCGACAAAAATCTTCTGCTTCCGGTGCGCCGATTTCACTGTGATCGCCACCGCGGCCTTTGCCCAGATCGTGGAAGAGGCCGGCAAGTATCAACAACTCAATTTTTGGCACTCGCTGAACCACATCGGTTGTCAGCGGATATTTTTCGGCCAGATCCCCGGTCCAGAATGAAGTGATGTAATTGACCAGCTCCATGGTGTGGGCATCGACCGTAAAAATATGGAACAGATCATGTTGCATCAGGCCCATCACGTTGCCGAACGATGGAATGTAATTGCTCAGCACCCCGTACAGACGCATTCGCCTTAAAATATCAGCCAGTCGCTGTGGTCGGCGCATGATCTCCATAAAGTGGCTGATCACGCGCAAATCCGAGCGGAACTTGTCGTCGATTAAGTGGCGACTGCGATACACCAGTCGTGTGGTGCCGGCGCTGATGCCAATAATGGCTGGGTGTTCGGCCAACAGGGCAAAAAGCTCCATCAATGCTTGCGGCGATTGTTCAAACACCTTGTCATGGGCCACCTCTAGCAGCCCGTCACGAATTTGGAATCGTTTGTTAAGTGTTATGACATCTGGCGCATCATTGGCGTACAGGGTTTCGGCCATTTGCTGCAGCAGGACTTCATTAAATTCATTGACCCGCAGCACCATTAGGTAATAACGCTGCATAAAGTTTTCGCAGCGCTCCTTGGGCGAGTCGCCGTCGAAGCCCAAAGTCTGGGCTACAGAATCTTGAAATTCGAATAACAGGCGGTTTTGTTTGCGTGGGCTGGCCTGATGTAAGGCAAAGCGAGTCGCTGCAAGAAATTCCTGCGCTTCATGCAGCAAGCTGTACTCACGCTCGCTTAAAAAGTTGGACTCGTTTAAATCTTCAAGAGTGCTATGCCCCCGCAAACGGCCAGCCAGCCACAACAGGGTATGAAGGTCTCGCAGTCCGCCGGGGCTCGCTTTAATGTCCGGTTCCAGATTGTGATCTGAGTCGCCACGGCGGCTATGTCGCTGGACCTGTTCACTGCGCTTCGCTTCAAAAAAGTCCCGTTCGCTCCATTGCGACTTGGCGCAATTTTTGAGTTGGGCAGCCG
>JAAXJV010000117.1 GCA_012269655.1 Pseudomonadales bacterium | reverse complement strand
GTACGCCGCGAGCTGTTCAACCCAAGCCCACAACTTCCATGAATTTTGAAGAGCCGGACGAGCCTGCCCCCTTGGCGCATGAGCCAAAGTCTGAAGCAAACTCGGTTACGGATGCGCCCGCAGATTCGCTAGAGGAAATCCCCCCGGTCGAGCCTGCCAAGCAGTCTCAAGCGGAATCAGATCCGAGTATCACGCCCAACCAGCCTGATGCGCCTGACCTGGCCCCGTTGGAATTTCCGGGATTTTCAGAAACCACTCCACCCAAGACCGCGCAACCGAAGGAGACAACACCTGCTGAAATTGAAACAATAGCCTTGCAAGCTGATGTAACGCTCACCCATCAAGGAAGTTTTTCAATGACCAGCGACTTTACCCCCGACGCTCGAATGTTCCGTGCCTATGACATTCGAGGCGTAGTGACGGCCGGATTTAATACCGATCTAGCCTATGCGGTTGGCAAAGCTCTAGCCAGCGAAGCGGCGGCGCAAGGTCAAACCAAAGTCATTACCGGAGGCGACGGCCGTCTGAGTACACCGGAGTTAAAACAGGCTCTGAACCAAGGCATTCAAAGCGCGGGGCTGGATGTCATTGATATTGGCATCGTGCCCACGCCATTGGTGTATTACGCCTGCAGCGTCAGTGAGACCCAAACCGGCATCATGGTCACCGGCAGTCACAACCCCAAAGACTACAACGGCTTTAAGATGATGATCGCTGGCGTCACGCTGGCTGGGGACGAGATTCAGGATCTGTTGCGCCGGATTGAGGCGAAAGACTGGATCGAGGGCAATGGCGAGCTGGAAACTCGCGACTACGTGCCTGCCTACATCGATGAGGTAGCAGAACGCATCCAACTCAAGCAAAAGCCTTCGATCGTGATCGACTGCGGCAACGGCGTCGCTGGCATGATGGCTCAACAATTCTTTGAGCGCCTCGGCTGCCAGGTCGATGCGCTGTATACCGAGGTCGACGGCAACTTCCCCAACCATCACCCGGATCCCTCTAAACCCGCGAACGTGGCTGAACTGCAGGCCCGAGTCAAATCGCTGAGCGCGGACATAGGTTTTGCCTTTGATGGAGACGGCGACCGTGTTGGGGTCATCACCGCAGCCGGCGAAAACGTTTTTGCCGATCGCTTAATGATGCTATTGGGCATGGACGTCGCTAGCCGAAATCCAGGCGAGCCGATCTTGTACGACGTGAAATGCTCACGCCATTTAGGGGAATTGATTCGCGATGCCGGTGGTCAGCCTTTGATGTGGAAAACCGGTCATTCTCTGGTTAAACGCAAAATGAAAGAGGTCAACGCGCCCTTAGGCGGTGAAATGTCAGGCCATGTTTTCTTTAAAGAAAATTGGCACGGATTTGACGATGCGCTCTACACCGCGGCACGCGTTCTAGAGCTGACCGATCGCAAGCAACAGGGCATGGATAAGATGCTGAAATCTTTACCCAGCGACGTCTCGACACCGGAGATCAATCTATCCGTCACTGACGAAGGCAAATTCAAGATCGTTGAAAAACTGGCCAATCTGGGTTGGTTTGAGGGCGGGGATTTGTCCACGGTTGATGGCGTTCGCGTCGATTACCCCGATGGGTTTGGACTGGTGCGCGCGAGCAACACCACACCGGTTTTGGTCCTGCGTTTTGAAGCCGAAAATGAAACTGCGCTGGACCGTATCCGGGATCAGTTCAAAACCCAACTCACCTTAGTCGAGCCTGACCTGAGCTTAGAATTCTAAGGTGATACACTGCGCGGCAAATTCGTTCTGACAAGGATTTGCCGCGATGGGCCAATCAACACAAAGCGCTGAAGTCTTAATCGAGGCGTTACCCTATTTCCAACGTCATGCGGGCAAAACCATCGTCATCAAATACGGTGGCAACGCCATGGTTGACCCGGTACTACAACAACAGTTTGCGCAGGACGTGACATTGTTAAAGCAAGTCGGCGTGAATCCCATCGTGGTGCATGGCGGCGGCCCTCAAATCGGCCAACTGCTCGAAAAGCTCAACATCCAAAGCGAATTCATTGATGGCCTGCGCGTAACTGACCGTGCCACCATGGACGTCGTAGAAATGGTACTGGGCGGGCAGGTCAACAAATCTATCGTCAGCCTGATTAACCAAGCCGGCGGCAAAGCGGTCGGTCTGACCGGCAAAGACGCCAGCTTCATCAAAGCGCGCAAACTCAATCTGAAACGAGAAGCCAAAGCCGATCAGCCTGATGAAATCATTGATTTGGGTCATGTCGGCGAAGTCTCGACCATCGATGTTTCGGTCCTCAACATGATGACGCAAAGCCAAGTCATCCCGGTTATTGCCCCAATTGGGGTCGGCGCCGATGGCGCTAGCTACAACATCAATGCAGACACCGTGGCGGGGAAAGTCGCCGAGGTGATGGGGGCCGAGCGCCTGTATTTGCTGACCAACACGCCGGGTGTATTGGACGGCGAGGGTCAATTATTAACCGGGCTGAATGTCGAGCGCGTGGAAGGATTGATCGCCGACGGCACCATCTACGGCGGCATGCTGCCAAAAATCGATTGCGCGATGAGCGCAGTACAAAACGGCGTAAGCTCGTCCGTTATCTTAGACGGTCGAGTGCCTCATTCTTTGCTGCTGGACCTGTTTACCGATCAGGGTCACGGCACCATGATTCAAAGCTCGGTCTGAGTCAGCTCTGCCACGCGGGTTTTGCGGGCCTGATAAAGGGCCTCTAAATCCGCCACGCGCTGTTCACGCTCTAACAAAATTTGCTGAGCCCGAAGAAGATCCAGTTCTTTCTGCGCCACCTCGGACAGGGTTTGCTCTGATACCTGTCCGTTTCGTTCTTCGCGAGCAGCTTTTCGCTTAAGGGCGGCTAAATTCTTGCGATGGCTCTCGACTGCACTCATTTGAATTTCGAGCTGCAATTCTAGGCGCCCTAACTCACTACGCTTGGCCGCTTCGACATCCGACACGCTGGGAAAGCGGTCTAGCAAGGCATCGTCCTGGGCTTGTTTCTGAGCATTAATCTGGGCCTGCCGTTGTGCCCGCTCCATGGCGGCGAGCTCTTCGGCCGTCGGGGCCGGGGCCACTCGGTGAATGACAAACAATCGGCGATCCAACACTTCGTATCCGTATTTCACGAAACGCGGTGGGATCTTATCGGCCAGCACTCGATTACCCGCGTCATCCGAAAAACGATAGAACGCCGCCCCGGGAACCGAAACCTCCGAGGCGAAAACAAAAGGAGTGATGAACAATAACCACCAGCGCATAGCTGGCAGTATAGTCAAAGCTAGACGCCGTACTCGGCGCGATACGCCTCAATTGCCTGAATTTGATCGGACGATTGGGTAGTTCTTGCAAACTCCAACACATCATCCAGCGTCACAATGGTGCGCACGTCCAGGCCCTGAGCACGTAATTCCTGTATCGCGCTGGTGCTGCCTTGGCCCCGCTCTTGGCGGTCCAGTGCCACCACGAGCCCACTGACTTGAACATCCGCCAACTGCTCCATGGCCTCGCGAACCGCCGTTCCCGCGGTGATGACATCGTCTACCAAAAGCATACGCCCGGCCGGTTGAGCACCCATCAAAAGCCCACCCTCACCGTGGTCTTTGGCTTCTTTGCGATTAAAGGTCACCGGCACATTTCGACCTTGCTGTGCCAAAGCCACCGATAACGCCGTGCCCAGCGGGATACCCTTATAGGCCGGACCAAATAAGCCATCAAATTCCATTCCTTCAATCACTCGGGCATAGCATTGACCGAGCAGAGCAAAGGCCTGACCGTCGTTAAACGCTCCCGCGTTGAAAAAATAGGGGCTGACTCGGCCGCTTTTTAACGTGAATTCACCGAACTTTAGGGCACCGTATTGCATGCATGCGGCTAAGAACTCTTGTTTATAGTCCGTTAAACTCACGGTAAACTCCTGTAATATCGCGAAAATAATTAACTTGGCAGGACTGCCAGGTCGTACTGGACGCAAAGGATAGCAGACATGCGCGTGATCAACCTCACTGTCAACGGATTGGAAGACGCCGCCGAACGCGGTTTTTTCGATTGGGTGGCAGGCAAGGATGCTGACGTTATTGCCCTTCAAAACATCTGTTGCCGTGAGTGGAAAATCGAGGACGACCCTCGCTTTGACCTAGCAGGCTACGAGCGCTTTTTCTTTGAAGGCGAGGACGAGGCCTGGGGCGGCACCTGTATTTATCTGCGTCAAATGCCTAAAGCCGTTATGCGCGGGCTGTCTAACTA
>JAAXJV010000278.1 GCA_012269655.1 Pseudomonadales bacterium | reverse complement strand
ACGAAGTCTATCTTTTTGACCGAGGTGTGTCGATTGGGCGCCCGGTGCTCAGCGCTTGCATCATGCGTCCAGATCCCCATGATGTAGCCATGAAAGAATTCGAGAAAACCGTCACTTTGGCGGTCACCGGCGCGTCCGGCGCACCCTATGCTTTGACCCTGATGCGCGAGCTGATCGCCCAGGATGTGCGGGTTTGGTTCATGATTTCACAGGCTGCACGAGTGGTGTTCGGAGAAGAAACCTCGCTCAAGCTGCCGGCCAAAGCCGCTGAGCTTGAGCGCTTTTGGACGCAAGAATTCGGCGCCCGCGAGGGTCAAATAAAGGTGTACTCGGATACTCAATGGACCGCACCGGTTGCCAGTGGGTCAGGTTCGCCGGTTCCTATGGTGGTGTGTCCATGCTCGACGGGCAGTTTGTCAGCAATCGCGATGGGCGCCAGTAATAATCTAATCGAGCGAGCAGCCGATGTGGCATTAAAGGAACGTCGACCCCTGATTTTGGTCCCGCGCGAGGCACCTTATTCACAGATTATGTTGGAGAATATGCTGAAGCTGACTCAAATGGGGGCGGTGATACTGCCCGCCAGTCCCGGGTTCTATCATCAGCCTGATTCGATTCAGGACCTTGTGGATTTCGTGGTCGCTCGGATCATGGGCCAGTTGAAACTGGATCAAGCCTTAGTGCCGCGCTGGGGGCAGCGCCATGAGTGAACGTCTTCCGGTTTTTCCGTTGGGGCTGGTGATAGCGCCGGGTGGTGTGCTGCCGCTTAGGATTTTTGAGCCACGCTACTTAAAGATGGTGAAGTGGTGCATGACTGAAGGTCAGGGATTTATCGTTGTCCCGCCTGATGGTGACGGCTTTGCTCCCCTGGGGACGCTATGTCGGATTGTTGATTTTGACCAATTGCCTGATGGATGTCTGGGGCTGACTGCCCATGGTGATTCGCAATATTCGATGTCCAATCCGTCGAAGGATGAAGATGGACTCTGGTGGGCGGATATCGAAGCGATCGAAACTGAAGCCGATATCGAACCGCAGGAAAGTGAGGCCGATTTGGTTAATTTGTTGGCCTCGTTGATGCAGCATCCAGCGGTTCAAGAACTTGAAATGGAAGTGGACTACGAGTCATTGTCCGAGGTGACATGGCGACTGATCGAGTTGCTGCCCTTTGAAGTGTATATCAAGCAGTCGCTGATCGAGACTCGAGACCTGGGTTCTCGCTGTGACCAGCTCCGCGAGGCCTTAAAAGCGTTGCAGTCAGAGTCTGACCGCTAGGCCCAACTGAGGTATACTCCGCCGACTTAATTTCAGACCAGAGAAATAATATGTCGGTCTCACAGTATATGCAGCAGTTGGGTGTGCAGGCGCGGGCTGCGAGCCGTGCCATGGCGAAAGCCAGCACCGAACAAAAAAATGCCGCCTTGGCCGCGTTAGCCGACCGTTTATTGGCGAATGAGGCCGCATTGATTGCAGCCAATGCCAAAGACCTGGCCGCGGGCCAAGAAAACAACCTAGATCCGGCCATGATGGATCGCCTGGCCATTACCTCAGCCGGTGTGCAGGCCATGGCCGAAGGGGTCCGCCAAGTCGCTGCATTGGCCGATCCGGTGGGTCAAATTAGCGACGGCAAATACCTGCCTTCGGGCATCCATCTTAGCAAGATGCGCGTTCCCCTGGGCGTGGTGGGGATTATCTACGAGTCGCGTCCTAACGTTACCGTGGACGCCGCCATTCTGTGTTTGAAGTCGGGTAATGCCACGATTTTGCGCGGAGGCAAGGAAGCACTGCATTCGAATCAAGCGATCGCTGAAATTGTTCGCGCGAGTTTGTCCGAGGCTGGATTGCCGATGGATGCGGTGCAAGTGGTGAATACCACGGATCGCGCGGCCGTGACGGCATTGATCCAAGATGCTGAACATGTGGACGTCATTGTGCCGCGTGGCGGCAAAGGCTTGATTGAGCGTATCTCAACCGAGGCCCGTGTGCCGGTCATCAAGCACTTGGACGGCAACTGCCACACCTTCATTGCACAGGATGCCGACCAGGAAATGGCGGTGAGCTTGGTGCTGAACGCCAAAACTCGACGCTATGGCGTGTGTAATGCGCTAGAGAGCTTGTTGGTGCACGAATCGGTCGCCGCACAGGTGTTGCCGAAAATTGCTGCGGCCCTCGCGCCTTTTGACGTTGAGGTGCGTGGCTGCGACCGCACGCGTCACTTCATTCCTGCGGCCAACGAAGCGACTGAAGAAGACTATTCGGCTGAATTCCTAGGGCCGATCATGAGTTGTCGCGTGGTCGATTCGGTTGAGCAAGCCATCGAACACATTAACCATCATGGTAGCGGTCATACCGACGCCATTGTCACAAGCTCAATCGAGACCGCCCGGGTGTTTCAGCGCGATGTCGATTCGTCCAGCGTGATGGTGAATGCTTCAACCGCCTTTGCGGACGGTTTTGAATACGGGTTGGGCGCCGAGATTGGTATCTCGACGGATAAGATTCATGCTCGCGGTCCTGTGGGTCTAGAGGGCCTTACCAGCCAAAAATATGTGGTTTGGGGCCAGGGTCAAACCCGCGGGTGAGGATATTATTCGGCGGCACCTTTGATCCCCCCACGCTTGCACATTTGGCTTTGGCCAGAGACTTGCGCGATCGCTTGGGTGTCGAGATCGAATGGTTGCCCAACCGAATATCCCCGCTAAAATCTGCGCCCCAGGCTGGAGCGCACCGAGTTGAGATGCTTCGCCAGCTGATCCAATCTGAATCCGGTTTTGCTTTGAATCTGTTGGAATTGGAGCTGCCCGAGCCGAGTTATAGTGTTCAAACGCTGCGCGCTTTGCATGAGTCAGATCAGGATCAAACCTGGGTGTTTTGTATGGGAGCTGACAGCTTTGAGAACATCCAGCGTTGGCGAGAATGGCAGTCATTGCTGGACTTGTGCCATATCTTGGTGGTGCCTCGGCCGGGTGCTCAAATGAACGCGCCCCGCGAGTGGCAAGATCGTCAGGCCGGTATCGAGATTTTTGATCTCCAATCCCACGGCCATTGGGTCGCATGGGATGGACCTGAACTCGATATCGCCAGTTCCAGGGTGAGGTCTGCAAAAGAACAAGGATTGGCTTGGTCACATTGGGTGGCCCCGCTGGTCGCCGATTATATTGAGGAAAATGCAATTTATGAGCATGACAGCAGCCGAACTGGCTAAGCTGGCGCAGGACGCGCTAGAAGACATGAAGGGCCAGGATTTGGTCGAAATTGAAGTGGCCGATCAGACCTCCGTGACTGACTATTTGTTGGTCGTTTCCGGCACCTCGAATCGCCATGTGCGGTCGTTGGCTGAAAACGTCGTCGAAGAATCTAAAAAGGCGGGGCATCGCCCACTGGGTATCGAAGGTCAGGACAGTGGCGAATGGGTTCTCGTCGACCTTGGCAGTGTGGTCGTGCATTGCATGCTGCCCGAGACCCGGCAATTTTACGATTTGGAAAAGCTGTGGCAGCGCCGTCCAGGCGACGCGGTTGAGTCACAGGACCAGCCTGCTTCATAAATGCACAATCAACTGCTGTGCGTGGGGCACAAGCCGCCCAAGTGGGTCTTGGAGGGCGAGTCTCAATACCTCAAACGGCTGCGCCCAACGCTCAAGGTGACCTTGATCTCGCCTAGCGCCAAATCCAATAGCGATCAGAGAAAAGTGCAGGAAGCGGAACTGATCCAAGCGAAGTTGGTCAAAAATGCTTGGGTGATCGCCCTGGACGAAACCGGTTCGCAGTATTCGTCTCGGGAACTGGCGGACAAAGTGACAGCCTGGCAGCGGCATGGTCGCCCGTTAGCCTTTGTTATTGGTGGCGCTGACGGGCTGGATAAATCGTTCTTGGCCCAAGCAGACAGTGCATTGTCCTTGTCAAAACAGACGTTGCCACACGCCTTAGTCCGAGTATTTTTGGCCGAGGCGCTTTATCGGGTTCAGGCGCTGCAGGCGGGGCATCCCTATCACCGGGATTGAGACAAACAGGAAAGGGCGTGTTTAAAAACGACCTCAGTGAACTAACAGATCGCCAGCAGCAACAAGGGATCTTCAATCGCCGAGCGATTCTGAGCTTTGTTGTTGTCGTGCTGATGAGCCTAGGTCTGCTGGGCAGGATCGCCTACCTACAAATTCTGCAACACGAAAAATACCAAGATCTGGCTCAGCAAAACCGGGTTCAGCAGCAACCCGTCGCGCCGCCTCGCGGCCTTTTGTACGACCGAAAAG
>JAAXJV010000133.1 GCA_012269655.1 Pseudomonadales bacterium | reverse complement strand
ACTCGACCGCTATAGCAGTAACTGAGATCTCCCACCCAATCGATCAAGCGCGGCTCTAATACGCTGCGGCCAAACATCTGAATGGAATACTGACGCCAATCTCGAACGGACAAAGCCCGCCACCAGTCCGCATGCTGCTGTGGGCACAAAAAATGAGGAAAACGGCGAATGGGTAACGTCATGGCACGACGCTATCACAATTGGGCTACGCCGAGGCCTGCGATCCCGAAGAATGCTCAGTCAGCGTCGCGATCAGCTGGACTAATGCAGGTTTAGCGAAGGGTTTACCAAGCACATCATCGAAGCCACTGGATAAATACAATTCAACTTGCTCAGGCATCAGGCTTGCCGTTTGGGCAATTATCGGCACTCCGGTGCCCTCGGCTCTTAACCGCTTCGTAGCCTCTAATCCGTCCAATTCGGGCATATCTATGTCCATAAAGACAATATCAGGCGCCTGAGTCTGGACTTGCGCGATGGCTTGAACGCCGTCTGCCGCCTCCAGTATCTCGCAACCGCTGCCGGCCAGCATAGATTTAAACATGATTCGGTTAACGGAGCTGTCATCGGCAATTAACACTCGACGCCCCGATACGTCAGGCAGTTTTGAGGGCTCATTTGCAGCGGGCGACGGCATGTTTGCGGTTTCAAGGACCACGGTTACCTGAAAAGTCGTGCCTTGTTCACTGGAGGAATCCAATACGATGTTGCCACCCATCAACTGCGCCAGCCTGCGACAAATAAACAATCCTAATCCACTGCCGCGATTGTCGCCTCGATTGATGCGGAAAAAGGGTTCAAACAATTGATCCTGCAATTCGGCGGGCACACCGCTGCCCGTGTCACTCACGCGAATGACCAGTTCATTGTTTTTTCCACCTTCTCTAAGATCAATATGAACGCCGCCAGAGCGGGTGTACTTAATCGCGTTGGCCGCTAAATTCTGAATAATCTGGCGAAGTCTGCGCTCATCAAAAACTCGGACCTTGTCGTCCAACGAACTCGACACACTGTGTTGTAGTTTCAATCCTTTAGCTTCAGCCAAACCGCTCAAGTCACGAGCCACGTGATCGATAAAGGGCTTAATCAACTGCGGCTTGGGATTCAAGGTCAAATCGTCATGGACGAGTTGTTGGTGATCCAGCAAATCATTAACGAGGGACGTGGCGTTCTCGCAACTTCGAATGGCTGCCTGCAGTTGATCCTCGAATTGATCAGGGCGATCTTTATTGGCTTTGATGTGATCCAGCGCCGCACTGACCCCGTGCAACGGCGTGCGCAACTCGTGTGAGACCGTGGCCAAAAATAGATTCTTTCCGTGTTCAACATTGGATAGTTTCACGACCCCGGCTCGGCGCACCCAACGTGAATGCTCAGCAAACCCAATGATTCCAACTATGGAGAGGACGGACCATCCAAAAACAATCGCATTCTGTCCAACGAATTCCAACTTCGCCCAAACAACGACCTGAATTGCCAGGGTAGCAACAGAGGCCAATCGTGCTTGGAGTAACGAAGGCATCCAATAGCTGGCCGCCAGTATTGGCAACACCCACAGCACACGGGCCGGGTCTGGGCTATACCAATTGACCAGCCCCACCAGCAAAAAGTAAGCCGCTAGAACAATCCCGACTAGATGCATGACGGCGTGGCGAAACAGATTGACCTTGACTAGCGCAACCCCAGCCGTGAATAAAATTCCAAATGCCAACCAAGATGGCTGATGTGAAGGGGCCGGAGCATCACTCAGATACAGCCGCCGCATTGCGCCCAAAAAAAGCAACGAGATAATGACGGTCCCCAGTACAAGGTTCGCCAGCACCCTATCTTGCATCTTTACAGAATTCGTACTCATTTCGATACCGTAACCTGCCTTTTGGTACATTTCATGACCGGGGTACTAGAAAACCGACTTAGTAGTACTACTTAATTGCACCCCTTTGATTGTTGGGATGATTCTCGCCAGACTGGTGCGCATGGATAAGAAAACCCTGGACACCCTCGAACAACTCGATGAGATGGCAACCGATATTGCCCTGATTGATCCGCAGCTCGATCGTTTGGCCGAGGAAATGGAGCTTCAGAAAGCGGCGCTGGAGCGGCTCGAACGAAGGATACGAATCCAACAAACATGGGGCATTCGAGCAGGATTATTTTTCACCGGCTTATTGGGATTGATTGCGTGGCAAGTCAGTTGAACCGTGACTATTTAACAACTGCTGAATCGCCTCCAGTAAGCGGTCTCGTTCGATAGGTTTCTGAAGCGCTAAATTCGCGCCTAAATCGATTGCTTTGCCGATCTCTGAACCTAATACCGAAGCTGTGAGCACACCGATGGGAAGATTTGAATCCACTTCTCGAATCCAACGAATCAGCTCATGGCCGTTCATGAGCGGCATCGATAAGTCGGTTAATACGGCATCAAATTTTCCCGATTCAAACACCTGAACAGCTTCCTTACCGTTTCTGGCGCTGAGCACCTTGTGCCCAGCACTTTCTAGCATTCGCTGAATCAACATAGTCAAAAAAGGATCATCTTCGACTATCAATAAAGTTGCAGGAGCTGGACCCTCGACCGCTTGCATCGGGGCCGCTTGTGCGTTGATTGCTAACCGCATTAACCGACCTTGCTGGCTGTCTTGCACCTCAAACGTACCACCTAGGCGATTCACGAAGGCTTCGATCTCGAGCAATCCAAAACCGACATCGGCATTGGTCTTGGAGAGCACATCCGAGCTGCGGGCGATGCCCTGTTCTTGGGCGCACCGATCGTCTTGAAACGTCACGACTAACTGACATTCCAGCCCCGACTGAATAACAGAACTGGAGACCTGAACATTGGATCTCGCTTGATTCACACAATCAGCCAACGCGACAGACATGCACTGTTCAAAATCGATTGGATTCAGCATGAATTCCTGGTATTCGATTGCACCATCAAAATCGAACTCAAGTCGGCACTCATGATCTTTCTCCTGAAACTGCATTAAGTGCGCTTGTATGATTTCAATCGGCCGAGTCGGCACCTTAATTATAAAGGAAGGCTCGGAATCACTGACTATTCGTTGCATCCGTCCCGTCACCGCCAAGGCTCGCCTGACCAGCAATCGTGCGTCTTCGTCCACTTCAATATTTTCAAAATGCATCTGAAGCGCTGCGATTGGAGTCAGCAGTTCGTGTCCAACAATGCCGAACAGTTCTTTCTGGCGCTGTATCAACTGCTCTAGCAAATTCTGCTTGTCATGTTGGTCCGTGATATCGATGACCTGACCATGAATCTGCTTACGGCCGCCCACAGTGCTTAACTTTCCATAGACCTTCACCCAAAGAAGTTGGCCGGTATCCGAACGGATTTGTGGATGCTCGAACGAAAACGTTTGACCCTCTGCAAGTCCTTGGCAGTGCATTTTCAATAAGGTTTGAAACTCATCGTGAAAATGCTCGGGTATGCTCTGCAGCATTGATTCAGCCGGATACCACTGGCCTGCCTGCCATCCTGCTCCCGCCCACGACGCAAAGGCCTCGTCTGGTTGCACTTGCTGTGACTCGACATCAACGACCCATGTATGACCAAATCCCATCTCAAGTCTGAGTATGCGGCGTGCCTTTTCGGCCGCATCTGCTTCGATAATAGACCTGTGCTGTTCTATCGCCCATTGGTTTTCGCTGAGTACTAGATCGATTTGGCGCTCTAGAGCGACTTGCCCGCTTATATCGACCAGAAACCCATAAATTCCGCCGCTTTGATCTACTCTCGTACTGCTCTCAAACATCTCTATGCGAAAGCTCCCCGGCAGACCGTTCGGCATGGCCTCGCAAGTCAAATTAGCCTGCCTGTCATCGGAAATCATCAGCTGCTGGATGGCGTGGATAAATTGGCTGAGCGCTGGACAGTCGCCCCGCGATTTAAAAGGGACAAACAACGTCTGTGTCTTATAGCCAAACCACGATGCAAGCGCTTGATCGACATAGATTCCTTTTGCATCTGCCGCATCCACCCACCAACGCGCAGAACCAGATGGCACAGGAAATGCAGTGAAAAATTCTCGTCTTCGCATTGTTAATTGTTTTGATTAGTAATTCTGGACACGCCTATCCTTGCCTGATCCGGGTTCCCTTGTCATCCTTGACCTAGTACCTGGAATCCATCGAGGTACTAGGTGAACTAAGCGAAGCCGGCCCCCAGTGAGCAATCCCATCAGCCGTCTTAAACCAACCCTTTGCGTTATGGCTATAGCGGGCTGCGCCCCTTTTGGCACT
>JAAXJV010000053.1 GCA_012269655.1 Pseudomonadales bacterium | reverse complement strand
ATCATCGGGCTTCAGCCGTGTGATGGCGACAATATTCCCGGCATTCGTCGCTGGCCTGCCGAATATATGCCCAGCATTTACGAGCCTGAGCGTGTCGATCGCGTACTGGATGTTTCACAAGCCGAGGCCGAGGAAACGACCCGTCAGTTGGCGGCGAGAGAAGGCATTTTTTGCGGCATCAGTGCTGGTGGTGCCGTGGCCGGTGCGTTGCGTGTGGCCAAGGAAAATCCCGGCGCAACCGTAGTCACTATCATTTGCGATCGAGGTGATCGCTATCTATCGACCGGAGTATTTCCTTCCTAATGGCTCGTCGAATCCGTAAGAAAAAAATGCCCGAACCCTTTGTGGGGCAAATTGAACGCCTTTCGCATGAGGGTCGTGGGATTTGTGTTGAAAACGAACGCACGGTGTTTGTTTCCGGTGCTTTGCCTGGCGAAACGGTTGAGGTCACGGTCCATAATCGTTGGAAGGGCCACGCTGAGGGCCGCGCCACCCGCATTGACTTGGCCAGCGCCGAGCGAGTTGCGCCGGTGTGTGAGCACTTTGGTGTCTGTGGTGGCTGCGCCTTGCAACATTGGGATTTGGACAAGCAGGTCGAACACAAAGCCAACACCTTGCAGGAACTGCTGCCTCATCATGGCGGGGGCGTTGCGCAAAATACCCTGACACCCTTGCAGGCAAATGCTCAGGGATATCGTCGTAAAGCGCGTTTAGGAGTTCGCTGGGTACAGGCGAAAGGCCGCGTTCTGGTTGGGTTTCGTGAACAGGCCAGTAACTTTTTGGCGGTATTGGACAGTTGTAAAATTCTGGATCCGCGAGTCGGGGAGCGTTTGACCGAAATAGGCGAAGCGATTGCCGCGACGTCTATACGAGACCGCATTGCTCAGATCGAGGTGGCCTGTGGCGATCAAGCCGTGGCGCTTGTCTTTCGCGTGTTGGATCCGCCGACACAATCGGATCAGGCGCGATTAGTCGAATTGGGAATGCGATTCGGCTTTCATATTTGGCTTCAGCCGAAAGGGCCGGATACCAGCCACCGAATTTGGCCATTGCAGGGGCCGGAGTGGCTCAGCTACGAGATGCCCGAGTATGGGCTTCGGATGCGTTTTCATCCGCATGACTTCACGCAAGTAAATGCCCAGATCAACCAGAAAATGATGTCTCAGGCATTGGGCCTGCTGTCGCTTAAGCCCGAGGACCGAGTGCTCGATTTATTCTCGGGCCTAGGCAATTTTACCCTGCCGATCGGCCGCGTTGCTGCCCATGTCGTGGGTGTCGAGGGGTCTGAGGCCATGACTGAACGCGGACGAATGAATGCCGCACTGCATGGTATGCCCCAATGCGAGTTTCATGCCGCCGATTTGACTCAACCTATTGCGGATAAACCGTGGGCGCAGGGTGGATTTAACAAGCTGCTATTGGATCCAGCCCGCAGCGGTGCGGCTGAAGTGCTAGAGGCGTTGGATCTGTCAGGGTTAGAGCGCATCGTTTACGTTTCCTGCAATCCGGCTACTTTGGCCCGAGATGTCGGTATCTTGCGTGCGCGGGGTTGGGAGCTGACGGACGCTGGTATTATGGACATGTTCCCGCACACCGCTCATGTTGAGTCTATGGCCGCTTTTGTACCCGTAAAGAAATAGCATGGTTAGAACCCGCGACGCTCACCCGCTAGAAGGGGACCGACTCGACGATCCAATGTTTTGGATTTCGATGTGGCGCTCGGAAGGCGTGGATGTTGATGAGCGGGTAGAGCAAGGCCTCGTGTGGCTTCAGGAGGTGGCTCAATTACCTTGTCCACTTCTGCACTGGCCGCAGGACTCTTGTCTACGGATCGGGCTGGAGATGGCCGACATCATCTGCGACATCAGTCAGGATCTCGATACACTGTTAGCTTCGTTGGTCTATCGAGCCGTTCGAGAAGAGCGCATTGCCATTGATCACGTCGAGTATCGTTTGGGCAAAACGGTTCGACGTCTAGTCGAAGGCACGCTTAAGATGCGAGCGGTCAGTGATGGTGCGCTCGACAACGTCAAAGCCATCGGCGGCAAGCAGGCTGGTCTGGATGTGGTCCGTCGAATGCTGGTATCGCTGGTAGACGACCCTAGGGTTGCGATCATCAAGTTAGCCGAGCGCACCGCAGTTATTCGCGCGATCAAGCCGCATCCGGATGAAGATCGGCAACGAGTTGCCCGAGGTATTTTTGATATCTATGCGCCGCTGGCACATCGGCTTGGTATTGGTCAAATTCGCTGGGAGCTGGAGGACCTTGCTTTCCGTTATCTGCATGCCAGTGAGTACAAGACCATTGCTCAGCAACTGGCTGAAAAACGCCAAGAGCGTGAACACTACATCAGCGACTTGGTGTCAGATTTAAAGGCCCAGTTACAAACCGTTGGGTTGAATCCAGACATTAGCTGGCGCGCCAAACACATCTTCAGTATTTGGCGTAAGATGCAGCGAAAAAATATTGATTTTACAGAAGTTTTCGATGTTAGGGCGGTACGTTTGTTGGTGGATGAGCCGCGTGATTGTTATGCGGCACTGGGCATGGTTCACGCAGCTTACAAACCGGTTCCTGGCGAGTTTGATGACTATATTGCTCAGCCCAAACCTAACGGTTATCGATCGCTACACACTGCGGTGATCGGCCCAGCCGGGAAGGTTGTCGAGATTCAAATTCGTACGCACGCGATGCACGAAGAAGCCGAGTACGGCGTTTGTGCGCACTACCGCTACAAGGGGCATGATCAAGAGACTCAGAGCGGTTACGATCAAAAAATTGAATTCTTCCGCCAAGTCTTGGCATGGCATGACGAAGAAAACGACGACCTACTGGAAACCTTTAAGAACGAGGCCGCGGACGACCGAGTCTATGTCTTCACACCCAATGGGGACATTGTGGATTTGCCGCAGGGCTCTACGCCCCTAGATTTTGCATACAAGGTTCATACTGAAGTAGGCCATCGATGTCGTGGGGCCAAAGTTAATGGGCGAATCGTGCCGTTGACCTATCGATTAGAAATTGGTGACAAGCTCGAAATTTTGACGACCAAAGAGGGCAAGCCCAGCCGTGACTGGTTGATTCCGAGCTTGGGTTTCATTGCAACCTCCCGGGCCCGAACCAAGATCCAAACCTGGTTCAGAGCACAAGACCGCGAAGAGAATCTGGCCGAGGGCCGTCAGTTGCTAGAGACCGAGCTGAAGCGCTTGGCCCTGGTGCCAGTGGATATGGAGCGTCTGGTCCAAGAAATGGGGCTGCAGACTGCCGAGGAATTGTGGGTGGGTTTGGGCGCAGGAGATTTCCGCCTGAGTCAAGCCATCAATGCGGTGTATCGGATCGCGAATCCAGAGCCAGAGATGGAAGCGCTTCCCTTGTCCAAGGCCCAAACGGGTCAGAGGGGGTCCGTCACCATCAGTGGTGTGGGTAATTTGGCGCACCAGTTGGCGAAATGCTGCAAGCCGGTGGCCGGTGACAGTGTGCGAGGGTTCATTACCCGGGGGCGCGGGGTGACGGTTCATCGGGTGGACTGTCCAGACCTGATGGCACTGTACGAGTCCGAACCGCAACGAGTCGTAGATGTCGAGTGGGGTGATAGTGATAAATCCTATCCTGTTGATCTGATTATCAGTGCTTACGACCGCTCAGGCTTGCTTAGGGACGTATCTGGCGTCTTAAACACGGAACATTGCAACGTATTGGCGATGAATACGGTCTCGCAAGTCTCTGAAGGCGTCGCCAATATGACGCTACGGATCGAGGTAGATAGCTTGGATCGACTGCGTGGGGTGTTGTCGCGTTTGAATCGTCTCCCCAGCATTATTGAGGCGCGCCGAGACCGTGGATAAATTTCAATTACTACGGGGGTTAATGGCCGAGTTACGGGACCCAACCAATGGCTGCCCTTGGGATAGAAAACAGACCCCCACACGCCTAGCTAAATTTTCGATAGAGGAAGCGCACGAAGTTGAGGCGGCTGCGCATGATGCCGTTGAATCGGGTGATTGGAGCGATTTGAAATCTGAACTGGGTGATTTGCTTTTTCAGGTCGTATTTTTTTGTCAAATTGCTCAGGAGCAAGGGCGCTTTGATTTATCTGACGTGGCTCAAACCCTGCACGACAAGCTGGTGAGTCGCCATCCACATGTCTGGCCGGATGGAACCCGGGCTTCTTTTGGTCAGCCAGCACAGGTGACCGAGGCTCAAATCAATGCCACCTGGGAAGCTCGCAAGCGGGAAGAGCGTGCGTCTCGGGGTTTAACC
>JAAXJV010000221.1 GCA_012269655.1 Pseudomonadales bacterium | reverse complement strand
TGGGTCTGGCTGGCCAAGGCATTGCATTTACCACAGGCTTCCAATTCCATTTTGTAGCTGTAACCACCTTCGTGGCGGGCGCGGTATTCATGATGTGGTTGGGTGAGCAGATCACAGAACGTGGCATTGGTAACGGCATTTCGTTGCTGATCTTTGCCGGCATCATCGCTGGATTGCCAGGTGCAATCGGTCAGGCGTTTGAAGCTGCACGTCAAGGTGACATCAACATCATCGCATTGCTGATTATCGCGTTTTTCGCGGTGGCGGTAATTGGATTTATCGTATTTATGGAGCGCGGTCAGCGTCGCATTACGGTGAACTATGCTCAGCGTCAGCAGGGCAAAAAGATGGTGGCGGCTCAGCAGAGTCATTTGCCTTTGAAGATCAATATGGCCGGCGTTATCCCGCCGATTTTTGCCAGCTCGATCTTGTTGTTCCCGGCCTCAATTGGTCAGTGGTTCGGCAGTGGTAATGAAAGCCTCGGATGGCTGAGTGACATTACTTTGTTGCTAGGCCCCGGTCAGCCTCTGTATTACGTGCTATTTGCAATCGCAATTGTGTTCTTCTGCTACTTCTACACGGCGTTGGTGTTCAACCCCCGTGATGTGGCGGATAACCTAAAGCGTTCAGGTGCGTTTATTCCGGGTATCCGCCCGGGCGAACAGTCCAGCAAATACATCGATCAGGTAATGACTCGACTGACTGTGTGGGGTGCTGCATACATTACAGCAGTATCACTCATGCCTCAGGCGATGGTTCAGTTCTTTAACGTGCCCTTTTATTTCGGCGGCACCTCGTTGTTGATTGTCGTGGTCGTGATCATGGACTTTATGGGCCAGGTTCAAAGCCACTTGATGAGTCATCAATACGAGTCGCTGATGAAAAAGAGCAACTTGAAAGGTTCAGGAGGCGCTGGCGGTTTGCTCCGCTAGGCCTTGATTAGGAGAGAACGATGAAAGTTCGTGCTTCAGTAAAAAAGATTTGCCGTAACTGCAAAGTTATCCGTCGTAATGGCTCACTGCGAGTCATCTGTATCGATGGTCGACACAAGCAGCGTCAAGGCTAAACAGGTTGCCCTTGGCAAAAGGGCATTAACTCTATAGAATGCTGCGCCTTCGCGACGGAGTTCCGTCGCGTTCGCAGTGGACAAAAAGAAGGTTAGAACATGGCTCGTATTGCGGGTGTCAACATACCTGACAACAAGCATGCAGTAATTTCGCTGACTTACATCTTCGGTGTAGGTAGCACAACTGCTAAGAAAATCTGTGCCGCCACCAAAGTAAACCCGGCTGCCAAGATTAAAGATCTGACAGAAGCGGAACTGGAGTCCCTGCGGACCGAAGTTGGCAAGTTCACCGTTGAAGGTGACCTGCGTCGTGAAGTTAGCATGAACATCAAGCGTCTGATGGACTTGGGTTGTTACCGTGGCCTGCGCCACCGTCGTTCGCTGCCGGTAAACGGCCAGCGTACCAAGACCAATGCGCGGACCCGTAAAGGTCCTCGTAAGCCCATTCGCAAGTAATCGGGATTTAAGACATGGCTAAGCAACAAGGTCGCAAGAAGGTAAAAAAGCAAGTCTCTGAAGGGGTTTGCCACATTCATGCGTCATTTAACAATACAATCGTAACCATCACTGACCGTCAGGGTAATGCCGTATCTTGGGCAACCGCGGGTGGTTCAGGTTTCCGTGGTTCACGTAAGAGCACTCCCTTTGCTGCACAGGTTGCGTCTGAGCGCGCTGCTACTGTTGCTGCAGAGATGGGTATGAAAAACGTAGATGTACGTGTTAAGGGCCCTGGCCCGGGTCGCGAAAGCGCCGTTCGTGCATTGAACGCCGTTGGACTAAAAGTAGGTCAGATCACTGACGTTACTCCGATTCCCCATAACGGCTGCCGCCCCGCTAAAAAGCGCCGGGTGTAAAGGAGCATTTAAATGGCAAGATATTTAGGACCGACGTGTAAGCTTGCACGTCGCGAAGGAACAGACTTGTTCCTGAAGTCTGGTGTTAAGGCGCTGGACAGCAAGTGTAATACCGAGCAAGTACCCGGTATGCACGGTGCCCGTCGTGGCAAAGTTTCAGACTACGGTCTGCAGTTGCGTGAGAAGCAGAAAGTTCGTCGTATGTACGGCGTTCTGGAGAAGCAGTTCCGTGGCTACTACAAAGAAGCGGCTCGTCGTAAGGGTGCTACCGGTGAAAACCTGTTAGGCCTGTTGGAAAGCCGTCTGGATAACGTTGTTTACCGCATGGGCTTCGGCTCAACTCGTGCTGAATCACGTCAAATCGTGGGTCACGCTAGCATCTTGGTTAACGGTCAGAAGGTCACCATTCCTTCTTACCAGGTCAAGGAAGGCGACGTGGTTAGCGTTCGTGAAAAGGCCAAGAGCCAACTGCGCATCAAAGCAGCGTTGGAGCTGGCAGCAAGCCGCGCGGCCTGCGATTGGGTTGAAGTTGACAGCAACAAGATGGAAGGCACGTTCAAACGTGTTCCTGACCGTCAGGAATTGTCTGCTGAAATCAACGAAAGCTTGATCGTCGAGCTGTACTCTAAGTAATCCGGACATCGAGGACTTTATGTCACAAGCAGTATCTGAGCTACTGACTCCGAATCAGATCCAGGTCAAGACGCTTTCGCAGACCAAGGCCAAGATCACTTTGGAACCTCTAGAGCGTGGCTTTGGCCACACTCTAGGTAACGCATTGCGTCGTATTTTGCTGTCATCCATGCCCGGATGTGCAGTGACTGAGGTCCGTATCAAGGGCGTCGAACACGAATACAGTGCGGTTGATGGCATCGAAGAAGATGTCATCGAGATTCTGCTGAACCTGAAGTCGTTGGCAGTCGATATCGTAGGTCGTGAAGACACTGCGTTGTTGACCCTACGTAAGACAGGCGGCGTCGTTACAGCGGCTGACATCACCACCGGTGGTAAAGTCGAAATCGCAAACGAAGATTTGGTTATCTGTCACTTGGGTGACGGTGTTGAGCTAGAGATGGAAATCAAGGTCGCTCGCGGCCGGGGTTACGAGTCTTCTGCTGAGCGTGAAGAAGACGAAGAAGGTCGTGTTATCGGTTCTTTGAAGTTGGATGCTACGTACAGCCCCGTTAACAAGGTGAGCTACGTGGTCGAAGCAGCTCGTGTTGAGCAGCGCACCGACCTAGACAAGCTTGTTATCGACCTGGAATCAAACGGAACATTGGATCCTGAAGAAGCCGTCACTATGGCAGCAACCATTCTTCAGAAGCAGCTCAGCGTTTTCGTTAACTTCGAAAATGAAGTGGTTCCGCAAGCAGAAGAGAAGGGCGAAGAAATCGACCCGATCTTGTTGCGTCCGGTTGATGACTTGGAGCTGACTGTTCGTAGTGCGAACTGCCTGAAAGCAGAAAACATTCTGTATATCGGCGACTTGATTCAGCGTACTGAAGTTGAACTGCTCAAGACCCCTAACCTGGGCAAGAAGTCTTTGACTGAAATCAAAGACGTCCTGGCTAGCCGTGGATTGGGCTTGGGCTCGCGTTTGGACAACTGGCCTCCGGCTGGTTTCTAAACCGATAACGAACTAAACAGAGCGCTGTGAAGCGCTCTAGAGTGAGAAAAAACTATGCGTCACCAAAAAAGTGGACGGAAACTTAACCGTACCAGCAGCCACCGTAAGGCGATGTTCAAGAACATGGCAGTTAGCCTGGTTGAACATGAGCTGATTCGCACTACCTTGCCTAAGGCAAAGGAACTGCGTCGTGTAGCTGAGCCCTTGATCACTATGGCAAAAGAAGACTCAGTCGCTAATCGCCGTTTGGCGTTTGCGCGTCTGCGTGACGAAGCAGCCGTTGCTAAGTTGTTCCGTGAACTGGGCCCCCGCTATGCCGAGCGTCCTGGCGGATACCTACGCATCATGAAGTGCGGTTACCGTAAAGGTGACGCGGCGCCCATGGCGTACGTCGAGCTGGTTGATCGTCCTGAAGTGGATGCAGCAGCAGGCGAGTAATCGCCTAGCAGGCTCAACAAAAAGCCCAGCGTTGCTGGGCTTTTTTGTATCTGGTGTTTAGTCCTTTTTGAATTTCGCTCGCCTGACGACTTCGATCTCTTCTAGAAAGGTAATGCCCGAGAAATTCTTGAAGAGTTTTTCAGTGACATCTTCCATGACATGTACTGCGTGTTCGCGGTCCTCAAGGATGACTTCAATCTGAACGTTAGAGAAGTCATCAACCAGGTTGGCGGAGTCGGTCGACGACCGAATGTTCCGGCTACCTTGGCCGCTTGCGTTAAGAACGGTATATCCCGTTGCAT
>JAAXJV010000015.1 GCA_012269655.1 Pseudomonadales bacterium | reverse complement strand
TGAACACTGGGGCCATAGGTCACGCCAAACAAGTTCAGATGATTGAGCTGGTGATACAGATTGAGTGCATCTGCACCCGCTTGCCATCCTTGGTGGTGTGGCAGGACTTCGAGATAGGCGTCGTAGAAGGCTGCCGAGAACCCTCCGAACAGACGGGTCATGGCAAGATCTGCAACGGCCCACCCCCAGTGCGCAGCGGGATCGATGACCGCAGGGTCACCATCCGCATTGGACATCAAATTGCCTGACCATAAATCGCCATGGCATAAAACCGCGGGTTGAGGGGTTATCCATTCTGACAATCGTCCAGCAATGGATTCGACCTGTTTGACCTGTTCGCTTGAAAGAAGGCCCCGGTCAAACGCGTGTTTGGCCTGGGGCAGAAGACGGCACTCGGCAAAAAATTCGAAACCATCGTGGTGCTTGCGATTGGTTTGAGGAGATAACCCAATGTAATTATCTCGATGGAAGCCAAAGTGCGGACCCTCGTGTTGATGCATCCCGGCTAGTTGACGCCCTAACTCTTGCCAGAAGGCCGAACCCGGATTGGCGGGTTTTAAATCTTCCACGAGCAAGCCAGTTTCACCGGCAAAAAAAACGTTGGGAACACACAGGGTATGGGTTGAACGAATAGCGGCCAGTCCATCGGCCTCGGCTTGGAAGTAGTCAAAGGACATTCCCGGCTGTTCTTTCCAAACCACGCTGCGGCCGTCTGCAAAGGTGTAGCGAGTGACCTGACTAGTAGGGCTACCTCCTAGCGGCGTGCGGGATTTGAGTTCCTCAAGACCCTGCTGTCGTAACCAGTAAGCTGCCTCAGGTGCCAACATTAACGGGTTCCAAACACCACCATCGTTTTTCCTGATACTTGAACCAAACCCTGTTCCTCTAAGCTCTTCAATACTCGGCCTACCATCTCACGAGAACAACCCACAATGCGACCGATTTCTTGGCGGGTGATTTTGATCTGCATGCCATCGGGGTGAGTCATGGCATCGGGCTCGCGCGTCAGTTCAAGCAGAGTTCGGGCGACGCGGCCGGTCACGTCTAAGAATGCCAAGCTGCCAACCTTTCCAGTGGTGTCGCGCAGACGGTCGGCCATTTGCTTTCCGATTTTCAAAATAATTTCTGGGTGCTCTCGGATCAGTTCTTTGAATTTTGAGTAACTCATTTCGGCGACTTCGCACTCGGTCTTGGCTTTAATCCATGCGCTGCGAGTTGGGTGATCGTCGAATAACCCCATCTCGCCTATAAAGTCACCTTTGTTTAGATAGGCGATGATCATTTCGCGTCCGTCGTCATCTTCAATCAGAACAGTTACCGAACCTTTCAAGATGAAAAACAGGGACTCGGCCTTGTCGCCTGCGTAAATGAGCGTGCTTTTAGCCGGATATCTGCGGCGGTGGCAGTGTTGTAAAAATACGTCCAGATGCTGATCTGGCTGAGGAACTTGAATAGTTTGCATGGACCGAGGCCTCACTCTAAGTGTGTATGCGATCACTATCGGGGTATGAACAGCCGCATAGAATTGCACCTAGGGGCGTAAGGCTTAGTACTGATATACTAGGGCACTGAACATAATAGAGGTGGCACATGGCGACGACCGCAACGGTGAAATGGATGGATGGCATGGCCATGGTGGCTGAGTCCGGCTCTGGGCACGGTTTTATCATGGACGGCGCGCCGGCCAACGGGGGCCGCAATGCTGGCGCACGGCCGATGGAAGTGGTGTTGATGGGGCTGGGTGGTTGCACCACCTTTGACGTGATGTCGATTTTGAAAAAGACGCGTCAGCAGGTCACAGACTGTGTGGTTGAACTGCAGGGCGAGCGTGCGGATGCAGTACCTTCGGTATACACCTCAATTCATGTCCACTTTAAGGTGTACGGTATCAACTTAGATGACGCCAAAGTTGAGCGGGCGGTTAAGTTGTCCGCTGAAAAGTACTGCAGCGCCTCGTTGATGTTGTCTCAGGGCAATGTTGAGATTACCCACAGCTTTGAGACGTTACCGGCCGAGTCTCGCCACCCGAACTAAATTCGATAAGCGCTCGCCGTCATTAATTTGGCGACGGCCTTCATACCTTTGCGAATCGGAGCAGGAAGGATTTCGCCGCCTTGCTCCAGTGCAGCCTGACCGTGTTCGATTTCGTCTTTTTTCATTTGCTCGATCACTGCGCGACTGGCCTGTGCGGATTCGGGAATACGCTCTAGATGATCGTCGAGGTGAGCTTCCACGTTTTCCTCGGTGGCATGCACAAAGCCTAAACTGATTTTATCGCTGGCCAGCGCGGCCCCAGCACCCAGAGCAAAACTTGCGGCGTAGAAAAGCGGATTTAATCGCGATGGCTTTCCATCCAAAGCTTCGAGCCGTTCGGCGCACCACACAAGATGATCTACTTCCTCGTCGGCGCTGTGCTGCATCTGTGCGCGGACTTTGGCATCACGGGCGAACAGCGCTTGCCCTGCGTATAGGGCCTGCGCGCAAACTTCGCCGGTGTGATTGACGCGCATCAGCCCAATCACGTCCTTCTGCTCTTGTGAATCTAAATTATCAACCAGCCCTCGGCCGGGATTGGGCCGACTGGCATGGCCAAATCCTGTGGTGAGTGTTTTCAAGGTCGCGTCCAGCGCGCTAATGAATCGATCAGCCATAGTTGGGTTGCAAGAGTTGTTTTAGTCCATCGATCAGTGTCTCGACCGCCTGCGTGTCACTGGTATCGATCTGCTTGGTAAAGGTTTCTTCGTGCTCAGTGAGTGCTTCGGTCTCTTGGCGCTGATGCTGAAGAATATTCAGGTTTGCACCTGAACGGTCGTGTGCCAACACACTTCGGTCATGTACCTGAGATTCAATCCAATCGCTGGGAGGCGTGCACTGCAACAGCACCAAATAAACACCTTGCGCATCGGCGAGCCGCTCAAAACGCTCGCGTTGGCGGCGCTTTAAGAAACTGCCTGACACCATCACGGGGAAGCCGGCCCGCAGGATTTCCTCGGCCTCCTGAGCCAGGGCCTGGTAGACCTGGTCGCTGGCTTCATTCCCGTGGATCCCTGCGTCCAGTTCCCCATCGGTTGGCGCATCGATCGCCATGCCATGAATGCGGCGGCGCTCCACGTCGGTACGCAGGCGTATCACGCCCATCTGCTCGACGATGCGGTTGCTCAGCTCACCTTTACCGCAGCCGATGGTGCCCTGGGTGATGATCAAAAATCGTTGGGGTACTTGAGTGTAGGACTCAGCCCGATCGGCGTACTCGCGGTATAAATCGATGGGCGCGAGAGTCGTTTCTCGCTCGATTTTGGCCGGTTCCAGCGACAGCAAGGCGCTTTTGGCACGAACCATGGCGCGGTATGCCTTATAGGGCATGTAAACCCAAAGTCCGTTGTAATCGCCGGTGGTTTCGAGCCAGGCATTGATTAATCGGTTGGCAAAGGCTTGCTGCCCTCGTGCTTCGAAATCCATGACCAAGTTGGCCATCTCACTAATCACATCCACCCAGCGATATTCGCTGCGGTACTCAACGCAGTCGATGGCCTGAAACCCCCAGTCATCCAGCAGCAGGTGCCCAGCATAGAGATCACCATGCACTTCGCGAATTCGACCGCGGTCTTTGCGCTCAGCCATACGTGGCCACAGTCGCTTTAGGGCTTCGTCGGCCCAGCCGGATAGTTGCTCCAGCTGTTCTAAGTCGTGCCGTTCGGTCAGGACCGGTTGAACCTGTTGGAAGTTAAGCAGAGCAGGGATCGAGAGTTCGGTGGGATTGCCATAAGGCAGATCGACACCGGCGATGGCGGCCTGCCCTTGCAACTGCGACAGTCGCAACGCCAGCTGTGCCGCTTGATCGGTTTCAAGTGACTGGTGATCCAATTGTTGCTCGGGTGACCAACGGCGCATTTTGACGAGGTAATCCAAAACTTCGCCGTCTCCGTTCAGAACCGGCTCGTCAGCCTCGCCATTTATGGTCTCCACGCCTAAGTAGTAGGGCTGTGCCCATCGACTGTTGAGGCGGATTTCTTCTTGGCAGAAGTGTTTGCGATTTTCGAGTGATGTTGTGTCGACGAAGTAGAGCGAGACTGGCTTCTTGAGTTTGTAGGCCAGATCATTCACCAAGAACACCCAACTCAAATGTGTTTCGACAATCTCGAAATTCGCGGGGTCGGCTCCCCAAAATTCGGCAGTTCGCAGAACCTGATGGTTCAAATTGGACACACAGCCCCCTAGGCACAACGTTTTTATCAGGCAATCACTTTATACTCGCATGAATGGAAACGAAACTGTCTTGGATCAAGGGTTTGATTTGGCGCCTGGCACTGATCGCCTGTGTGGTGATCTTGGTCTGGGGTACCTGGCTGAACGCCCGGGTTGTTTCACTGCTTGATGACTTCTCATGGCAAATTCC
>JAAXJV010000255.1 GCA_012269655.1 Pseudomonadales bacterium | reverse complement strand
CATGTATGTCCAGGGCGAAGACATTGCTCAATCCGACCCGAATACGCAGCATGTCGAAGCAGCCCTAAAATCACTGGAATGCCTAGTCGTTCAGGATATCTTCCTCAACGAAACCGCCAAATTTGCGCACGTGCTGTTGCCCGGCTCAACCTTTTTGGAAAAGGACGGCACCTTTACCAACGCAGAGCGACGCATTAACCGTGTTCGACAGGTCATGCCGCCTGTAGCAGGCATGGCGGATTGGCAGGTGACGCAAGCGCTATCCAATGCGCTGGGCTATCCGATGAACTATGCGCATCCCAGCGAAATCATGGATGAAATTGCCTCGTTAACTCCCAGTTTCCATGGCGTCAATTACGACAAATTGGATGAGCTAGGCAGCATTCAGTGGCCCTGTAATGATGCGGCACCGGAGGGCACACCCACTATGCACCGGGAAGACTTCCCAATCGGCAAAGGTCAGTTTGCTATCACCGAGTATGTCCCCACCGACGAACGCACTAGCCGGAAATTCCCACTGGTGTTGACCACCGGCCGGATTCTGAGTCAGTACAACGTGGGCGCACAAACCCGCCGCACCGAAAACCAGGCGTGGCATCAGGAAGACCTACTTGAGCTACATTCAAGCGACGCTCAACTGCGTGGTATTGAAGATGGCGATTGGTTGGGCATTACCAGCCGCGCCGGCAGCACCGTATTGCGAGCCAAGGTCAGCGAACGCATGCTACCCGGCGTGGTTTACACGACCTTCCACCATCCTTTTAGTGGCGCGAATGTGATTACAACCGATGCCAGTGACTGGGCCACCAACTGTCCCGAGTACAAGGTGACAGCGGTACAGGTTGAGAAGGTCAGCCAGCCCAGTGAATGGCAACAAAGCTTCACGGAAAATGACCACAAACAGAAACAACTCAAGGCCCTGGCGTCGGCGGCCGGCAAGTGAGTGTCAAAGTCCAAGTCTCGCAACTCGGCCCAGATGGCGAGTGGCGTCATGACTTGGACATGGCTGTCCCAGAGGAGCCCGTCGCGCTGGTTTACAACGGCATCAGTCATGTGGTCATGATGGCCACACCGGCGGATCTCAAAGATTTCGCCTTGGGTTTCAGCCTAAGCGAGGGCCTGATTCAACGGCCCGAACAAATTTACGATTTGGTGATCGAGCCCGCCGAGAACGGCCAACAGGTGCAGTTAGAGATCGATGGTCAATCGTTTCAGCAACTGAAAAATCGACGACGTCAATTGAGCGGTCGATCGGGTTGTGGCTTATGCGGTGTTGATTCACTAGTCCAAGCCACCCGCCCCGTTCGATCGGTCACGCCACAAAAGATCCAACCGGATTCGTTAACCCGCGCTCTAAGTCAGCTCAGCGACAAACAACCCCTGAACCAACAAACTGGCGCGGCCCATGCCGCCGCCTGGTGCGACCCCGACGGCCACATCCAGCACATCCGCGAGGATGTGGGCCGACACAATGCACTGGATAAATTGATTGGCGCCTGCCAAGGCGACTTCAGCGAGGGGTTTGCGCTGATCAGCAGTCGCGCCAGCTACGAAATGGTCCACAAAGCCTGCAGCGTTGGCATTGGCGCCATGGCGGCGGTTTCAGCGCCGACCTCGATGGCCATCGATCAAGCCGAATTGGCAGGATTAACACTATTGGGCTTCGCACGGCCCGGTCGCTATCAGCGCTATCACACCCATGCCTCTGGAAGCTCAATATGAAGACCCAAACTGAAAATCTCATTCACATGGCCAACCAAATTGCCCACAACAATGGCCACTGGCCAACCGAGACCGAGTGTGTGGATCGGGTTGCGCAACACATTAAGCGTTTTTGGGCGCCGTCTATGATTGAAAAACTCAAAGCGCAACCGTCTGAGCAGATCGCACCCTTGGCACAAAAAGCACTGGAGCAACTATGAGCCAGATGCATGCAGTTCACCTGACCGGAAATGGCGGTTTAGAAAAACTGGTTTATCGAACCGATGTTGCGATTCCCACGCCTGCCGCTGATCAAGTACTGATTCAGGTCGCCGCTTGTGGAGTGAACAACACCGACATCAATACCCGTATCGGTTGGTACAGCAAGACGGTTACCGGAGATACCGAATCGGGCGGCGCAGATGGCTTTAGTGCCTCGGTCGAAGACGATGCCAGTTGGTCGGGCGAGCCCCTCCAATTTCCGCGCATTCAGGGCGCTGACATCGCAGGCACCGTGATTGCTGTTGGCGCGGAGGCTGATGACAGCCTGATTGGCCGGCGTGTCTTGGTCGGAACCATGCAGCAAGATCCGGCCCATCCAGACAATATCTACCGCACCTGGACCTGCGGCAGTGAATGTGACGGCGGTTTCGCACAATTTACTGTGCAACGGGCCAGCCAGGTTTACCCCATTGATTGTAATTGGAGTGACATTGAATTGGCCTCCATCCCCTGCGCGTATTCAACAGCCGAGGGCATGCTCCATCGAGCGGGTATTGGCGCAGAACGTGTGCTGATCACGGGTGCCAGTGGGGGCGTAGGGAGTGCAGCGATTCAATTGGCTAAACGACGGGGCGCTTATGTGATTGCGGTCTGTAGTGCCAGTAAGGTCGAGGACGTCCGAGCCGTAGGCGCAGACCAAGTGCTGGAACGCGACAGCGACTGGCTGGCCGAGTTAGGCCATGAATCGGTCGATGCCGTGGTGGATTTAGTGGCCGGACCTAAATGGCCAGTATTGCTGGATTTGCTGGTCCGTGGCGGCAAATATGTTGCCTCGGGCGCTATCGCAGGCCCGATTGTCGAGCTAGACGTGCGGACACTGTATTTAAAGGACCTGACACTGTTTGGGGCGACGGCTCAGCCGCAGGTGGTGTTTCGAAATCTAGTCAAATACATCGAAGCAGACGAGATCCGACCCTTGGTGTCTAAGGCTTATCCACTGGATCAAATCCACCAAGCCCAAACCGATTTCTTGGCCAAGGCCTACGTAGGTAAATTGGTTTTGGTGCCACCGGCTCCCTAACCGGCCACCTAAATTGAGACGTCGGCGTTTACCCCAGTCCAAACAGGCGAGTGTTTGCTGGGCCATTTGCCCTCTTCTTGTCGCCTGCAAAGACGGATCTTCTTAGATCCGGCTCGTTACTTTCGATGAGAAGTTAAATTCATGCCAGGTCCACTGGACCTGCACCTTGCTTCCAACTAATATAGTAGTTATACGTATACTTTGAAAAACTCTAGCGGCAAGACATGCGTACTCAATTACTGGCACTCATCATCCTCGCCTTGCTGCCCCGCCTATCAATGGCGGCGGATTCGCCTGCGGACGGTATTTGGGTTTTTGAAGACACCACGGCTTCACTGAGTTTTGAAGATGTCGTTGCGATGCCTGACGCTTTCGTTCAGACCACCGACACCAATATTGGCTTTAGCGATTCGGCGTTTTGGATTCGGGTTGAGCTGACGAACGATACTGATGAGCGGCAGACGCAAGTGGTTCAGTTTGAATCATTTACGTTGCCTGTCGTTGAGGCTTTCAACGAAGTCGGTGTCATTGCCAAAAGCGGATACCACATTCCACAGACCGAGCGTCCTGCATCGACTTTTTTCCCAAGCTTCCCAGTGGAGCTCCAACCCAATGAACGGCTGATCCGCTATTTTAAAGTTGCGTCAGAGTACGAAGTTTCGCTGGGATTCAACATTCGTTCTGAACGAGAGAATTTCGCCTTCAACGCAGACTACAGAGCGGCTGTCTATGCCTTGATCCACTCTCTACTCGTTTTGCTAGCATACGCGATCGCGTCTGCCTTGATCGCTAAAAAAGGCGCCTATTGGATTTACTCCTGTTTTCTATCGTTCGGGCTCATTGGTCAATTAGCTCAGTACCAATTGGTTGCGTTACCGAAATTGGTCGCCGCTCTATGTTCCAGCATCAGCCTAGGGTTCGGCATTATCTTCCTTGGATTGATGCTTAATCAGTTAAAAAAACCAATAGTTCGGCAATTATTCCTGCTTTACGCCTTGTCAGTTGCAGTAGTCAATATTGTCGTCGATCCAACCACAGCTTATTTCCTGACTTCAAAAACTCTCGCTCCGGCGGGCTTGGCTATAATGGGCCTACAAGTTGGGCTAGCCCTACGAGAGCGAATCAAAGTTGCTCGGATATTACTGCTGGGTTGGTCCTGTTTTTTCCTGGGCGCTCTCATTCTAGTTTTGACGCTGAATGGAGTTGTCGATCGGTCTTTTGGAATCACTTTCAGTGTCGGATCGGTCTTGGAAGCACTTCTGTTCGCCATCGCAATCGCCTACCGCCTGCGTGAGCAAGACCAGACGATAGAGTTACTTGAACAGCAACGCCAGATCAACGAACGCCAAAAAGAAATGTTTGCCGTGATCGGGCACGAACTGCGCACGCCAGTG
>JAAXJV010000005.1 GCA_012269655.1 Pseudomonadales bacterium | reverse complement strand
CGCACCGGGACTCGATTAAAAGGCAAGCATGTGAACAAACTTTGGCTCACTCTCTTGAGTCTTGCGTTGAGCGGTTGCTCGGCGATCGTGGGGCTGCCTGTCGGGCAGGCACCTAAGGTTGATCCGAGCCGAGACGGCCCCCCTTTAAGCGTGGTTGACGTCGCAAACAAACCCCTGCCGATTCCAAAGAACGAACCGCGGATCAAACGTGGCAATGTGAGTCCGTACACTGTATTTGGTGTGACCTATGAGGTAATGCCCAGTGCGGCCGGATATCAGGAAATTGGAACCGCTAGTTGGTACGGCCGAAAATTCCACGGCCGACTGACAAGTTCAGGTGAGGTCTACGACATGTTTGAGTTCACCGCTGCCCATAAATCTTTGCCAATCCCGTCTTACGTTCAAGTCACCAACCTGGCTAATCAAGAACAGATTATCGTGCGGGTCAATGATCGTGGTCCCTTTGCTGAGGGCCGGATCATCGACTTGTCTTGGGCTGCGGCTCAACGGTTAGGGTTTGCCGACAAGGGCACGGCGCGAGTGGAGTTGGTGATTTTGGCTCACCCCGATGCGGCCGAAAACAGTGCGGTTCCTGTCGAATCGAAAACTGGGGCGCAACCTAAGGCAAAACCGAGTGTGCAACCGCGAGTGCAACCGCGTTATCAAATTCTAGCGCTATCTGATTCCGAGAAAGCACAGCAAGCCATGCTCAAAGCGTTGGAGTCATTGGGAATGGATACTGCACAAGGGCAACTGAGTTCAGTTACCATTGGGGAGCGGCCGATCTGGCGGGTGATCTTGTCCCCGGCCAATGCGAAGCAGACGCAATTGCTGCTTCAGAACTACACCGATGCCAAATTGCTCACGAACTAGGGATTGATCATGTTGTTTCGTACTTTTCTAGCCTGTCTGCTGCTGTCCGGTTGGGCTCAAGCCACGACCATCGCCATACCTAAGCCCGACAAAATTGTTCGTCCCGTGGCCGCGCCCCCCAGCTTGGCGGCCACCAGTTACTTGTTGATTGATGGCGCGACCGGTCAGATCCTTGCCGAGCACAACTCCAGCATGCAGGTCGAGCCGGCCAGTCTGACAAAATTGATGACAGCTTACATCCTTGAGCAACAGATCAAATCCGGCACTGTGAGTATGGACGATGAAGTGCCAATTAGCGTCGAGGCTTGGAAAACTGAAGGTTCGCGAATGTTCGTTCGTGAAGGAACTCGTGTTCGCATGGAAGACTTGCTACGGGGCATCATTATCCAGTCAGGTAATGACGCTTCAGTGGCCGTGGCGGAGTACTTATCCGGCACAGAGGACGCCTTTGCCGATTTGATGAATGCGCAGGCTCAGACGCTTGGAATGTCCAGTACCGGCTATCGAAATTCCACTGGTCTGCCGGCTGAGGGCCATCTCACGACGGCACAGGATCTTGCAATCCTGGCGCGCCAGATCATTTATGAGCACCCGGACCTGTACAAAATTTACTCCGAAAAAACGTTCACTTATAACGACATCAAACAGGAAAACCGCAATCGACTGTTGTGGCGGGATCCCAGTGTTGACGGTCTAAAAACAGGCCATACCAACGCGGCCGGTTACTGTTTGGTGGCCAGTGCAGTGCGCGATGGCATGCGCTTGATTTCGATTGTTATGGGGACCGATAGCGCGAATGCCCGGGAACGCGAGACCGCGAAGTTATTGAATTATGGTTACCGCTACTTTGAAGGGGTGAACCTGTATGACGCTGGCCAAGATTTAGGTCAAGACGTCCGAGTCTGGGGCGGCGAAATGGACAGCCTGGCTATCGGTCCGGCCGAAACCATTTACCGCGTGTTGCCCAAAGGTGCCCGAGATCGTCTAGAACTTACGTTGGAGATGGATCAAGAGGTCGTGGCACCGGTCAGTCAGGGCCAAGTGCTAGGCCAAGTTCAATTGAGCCTGGACGGCGAGGTGCTGAGCACCACGCCAGTGGTGGCCCTTGGTAACGTGGCTGAAGGCGGTTTGTTTAAGCAGGCCATGGACTGGGTCTTGCGAGCGATGCAATAAGGATTGTTATGTCAGAACCGACCGCACCTAAGATTGAATTTCCGTGCCCTTACCGGATTCGCGTTGTTGCCAACGCAGTGGATGGATTCGAAGCTCAGTTGATCGAGATTGTCCGTAAACATGCTCCAGAATTCGACGAATCCACGCTGGATATGCGCCCAAGCAAAGGCGGTAAATACAACGCTCACAGCTTTGAAATCCTGGCGACCGGTGAGCCGCAATTGAAGGCCTTGTTTGAAGATTTTAAGGCCACCGGCGAAGTTCATATGGTGCTGTGAAGCAAATCGACCGAGGGCGCGAGCCCTATCACACCACCTGGCAAGCGATGCGGGACTGGGTAGACTCCGATCAATCCGACCAACTTTGGATTGTCGAACACGATCCTGTATTCACTCAGGGACAAGCGGGCAAAGCCGAACACCTGTTGTTTGCAGGCGATATTCCGGTGGTTCAAAGTGACCGTGGGGGGCAAATTACCTACCACGGTCCCGGCCAGATTATTCTTTATCCGTTGATTGATATAAAACGGGCACACATCGGCCTTCGGGACTTGATTACGGCCCTGGAGCAGTCGGTGGTGGACTGGCTAGGACATCAAGGTGTGGTTGCGTACGCGAAACGCAAAGCGCCTGGTGTGTATGTCGGCGCAGCGAAAATTTCTTCCCTGGGCTTACGGGTCCGAAAGGGACGGGCCTACCACGGTATTGCACTGAATCTAGACATGGACTTGTCGCCTTTCGCCCAGATTAATCCTTGCGGTTATCAAGCATTGCCGATGGTTGATGCCGCGTCGCTTGGGCTGAAGATTAACACTTCTTCGGTTCAATCATGGGTCCAGCACTTCATGCGTCACCTCTGTGCCCTGGGGTATCAGGCCGGATAGTTATTGTCCTCTTGTACACGGCGAATTCCTTATTTTCGAACCACACTCTGAGAGCGATTTAATGAGGAATGACAATGAAAAAAACTGCGCTCGCCGTCATGGTGGGAACATTGGCTATGGCGGGCACCGCGCATAGCGAAACCGAGCTGGGTGTGGGGCTGGGTCTTTACAAGATGGATTCCAGTCGTGATGTTGATAACGATGTTGCCGGCAAAATCAGTCTGGGCCATCGCTACGACTCAACGCCTTGGGGAGCAGAGATTGCTTACACCGATGTTTCTGCCGAAGACGATGCCGACGAGTCCTTTGATGCGTCCCTGTTTCAAGTGGATGGGCTTTATCACTTCGATAAACAGGGTGGCTGGGAGCCATATTTGGCGGCCGGTATTGGCGAGATTCGAACGGATTCTAGCTCCGGTAAAGACAGCGATGGGTTTATCAACTTTGGTGGTGGCGCTCGATATGCATTGAGTTCCGGTTTGGATTTGCGAGCTGATCTTCGCTCGATCCGGACGGATGACACGGACGCCAACGACATGGTGGCAACTCTGTCGTTAATTTTTAAGTTAGGTGCAAAGGATTCGGGTCTCATGCCGGTCAATGAGGATATTCCATTGCCGCAAGGACCCATTGATAGTGACGGTGATGGCGTGGTGGATCCATCGGATTTGTGTCCGGATACGCCAGCGGGCACTCCGGTTGATGCCGCCGGTTGTCCGTTGGACAGCGATGCAGATGGCGTAGCCGATGATAAGGATCAATGTCCCGATACTGCTCCGGGTCTTAAAGTCGACGCCCAAGGATGTCCGATGTTGGGATCGGAAGTGGTGTCGTTTAATTTGGACGTCGAGTTTGAAACCGACAGCGCGCGGATTCGCCTAGGCTTCCAAGAAGACATTGAAGATCTGGCAGAATTCTTAACTGAATTTGCTAATACTCAGGTGTTGTTGGGTGGTCACACCGACAGCGTTGGTAGCGCCGCTTACAACCAGACACTGAGTCAGAAGCGAGCGGATGCGGTTAAGCGCGCGCTGGTTTGGCAAGGTATTGACGCCAGTCGTATTGAAGCCGTTGGGTTTGGTGAAGCTCGCCCCATCGCGGATAACGCAACGCGAGCCGGGCGCGAACAGAATCGACGTGTCGTCGCTTCAGTGAGTGCCGTGGTCCAAAAGGATCAGATGAAGTAGCCGAGTCTAGCTGGCCAGTGCTCCGGCGCTGGCCAGTTTCAACGCAAGCTGTGTGACCGACAGCCATTTAGGCGTCGGTGACTGCCCTTTAATTGCCCGGTCGGCACGCAGTGCTTGCTGATTGAGTGCAACTAAGCCCGCTTTCTTATGGCGGTTTAGACAGGCCTTAAAGACCCGTTGTTTAAAGCCGGGTACCCGTGCTTTGTCCCATCCAATGTCAGCGCCTAAATTGAGTTGTTCAATCGTGCGATACAACATCGAGGCGACGGCCATGGCTTCGGCACCCTCGGCTTCAAG
>JAAXJV010000195.1 GCA_012269655.1 Pseudomonadales bacterium | reverse complement strand
GTTCGACTCGAGATGGAACACTTAGTGTTGCTGGCTCACTGACTTTATACTGAGCACATGGCCAAACTGTATTTCTCTTATTCCGCAATGAACGCGGGAAAGTCCACCTTGCTGTTGCAGGCTTCGCACAACTATCGTGAGCGAGGCATGCCAACTTTGTTAATGACGGCCAGTTTGGACGATCGGGCCGGTGTGGGCAGAATTGGTTCGCGTATTGGAATCAATGACGCGGCTTATGCCTTTCAACCTGGTGACGATTTGTTTGCCAAGGTATCAACCTTACAAGCAGAACGCTCACTGGCCTGCGTGTTTGTTGATGAGGCACAGTTTTTAACGCCCCAGCAGGTTTGGCAATTGGCGCGGGTGGTCGATCAGATCAAGATTCCAGTGATGTGTTACGGGCTACGGACAGATTTCCAAGGCCAACTCTTTCCAGGCAGTCAGACCTTGCTCGCCATTGCTGATACCTTACGTGAGGTCCGAACGATCTGCTGGTGCGGTTCCAAGGCCACCATGGTCGCTCGCTTGAATTCTATGGGTGAAGTCGTAGAAGATGGAGATCAGGTCGAGATCGGCGGCAATGACAAATACGTTTCACTGTGCCGCCAGCATTGGCTCAACAAAGATCTAGGCGGCTCACAAGTCTTTGCGGCCGGCCTAGCTCAGGACGATTTACTTAGCTGAAAATAACAAAGGAGGGTGGCATGAGCCTAGAATTGTTCCGTGGAATCACCTTGCATCATAAAGATGGCTATGACGTTCATCCGATTATCAAGGATGGCGGTGTGAAAATTGGTGGCGAAGTGATCAGTGGCGATGAAGCCATTGTCAAAGCTTTGCTGGCTGGGGGAGCGACCCGTGGCACCAATGATCAAGGACAAGGCAACGGCAACTATCGCATCGGTAAGCCAGCAACGCCGACCTATACCTTAGCGAGTGAACTGGCTCATCTAGATCAGGGCGATGCGTCTGAGCAGCCAGCTTTAGTAACAGCTGAATCTACCCCTGCACCCAAATCGTCTCCAACGCCGGCCTCGGTTAAGCTTGAAGGGAACGAGTTGGATGACACGATCGAAAGCAAGGGCAAATACGTGATCTGGGGCATCATCATTGTGGCGTTGGCCGTGGTCGTGATGAACACCTAGGTTACGAAATACCAAGCACTCAAACTAAAACCGACTGTGATGACGAATCTTCTCAGCCAATGGCTGGGAAGGTGACGGCCGATTCGAATAGACAGATATCCACCAGTGATGCTGGCGGCGGCAACAATGCCTGCAGCGGGCCAGTCAATATCGCCAATCAATAGAAATAAAATCACCGCGACACCCTGCATAACAGTGGCCATCAGTGACTTTGCTGCGTTGACCCGGTGATATTCGCCGCCCTCGGTCAGGGGGAGGCTAGCCAGCATCATGATGCCCATGCCGGCACCGAAATAACCACCATAGATACCGACCAACCCCTGGACCCCATAAGGCAAGGTTTTGTTTTGAGTGCGCCGGGCTAAGGCCTCGCCCAGTGCCGCGATTTTATTTGAAAACAAGAACAGGATCGTCGCCAGTAATACCAGGTAAGGCACCAGAAAACGGAAGGTGTCGTTACCGCCGTTTAGCAGCAGCAGGCCACCCACTAACCCTCCGATTCCAGACAGTAGTGTCAATGGAATCCACTCGCGCCAGTAGTGGCGAATATCTTTTAGATAAGCCAGCCCCGCAGCGATTTGCCCAGGTAGCACCGCCACCGCGCTGGTGGTGTTGGCGGTGACCGGCGGGAGACCTGTAAACATCAGCGCTGAAAAAGTGAATAAGGTACCACCGCCTGCTAGCGCGTTAATGGCACCAGCGGCAAATCCGGCCGTGGCCAGGAAAAGAATTTCTAAACTGCTCATGGGGTCTTTAGCCAGCCCTGACTCACGCCTTCGTCGAAAATGTGTTCGGCCACATCCCACAAGGTCTGTGAGCCCACTTGGATTTTACCAACCCGCGCTTCAACCTGGGAGCGGGTGACCTGGTATTCGGGCCAACTTCCTCCGTCATTCATCATGTTGCAAACCAGCGGTTGGAAACGGTCGCAGGCTTTGGCGAATCGTGCATCTGGGCTCTCAGCCGCTTCGAATTCATCCCATAGGGCGCGCCAGGCAGCGCGTTGATCGCTGGGTAGCAGTCCGAAGATTCGATCTGCGCCCGCTTGTTCGGCGGCCGCCTGTGCTTGCGGGTCGTGGTCGCCATGCAAGGGGTGATCGCCGGCGTCAATCTCGACGAGGTCATGAATGAGCAACATTTTAACGACGCGATCTACCGATACCGGCTCGTTCGCGTATTCCGCCAAAACGCTCGCAATCATGGCCAGGTGCCAGGAATGTTCAGCACTGTTTTCGGGTTTGCCGTTGTGCAGATTGTGCGTGGCGCGCAGCACGTCTTTTAGCCGATCGATTTCGATCAAAAAACGAAATTGGGCAGCCAATCGAGGTGCTAAACGGTCTTGCCAAGACATAGGGATTTTTCCTACGTAAAAAATTTCTATAAGGTCTTGAATCCGCGGGGTAAATGGTTACTGTGCGCGACTTAACTTGGGAGTCTGCGAATTGACAAAAAAAGCCTGGTCCATCGAGGACTCAGCCACCCTGTATAACGTTGCGGATTGGGGTAAAGGTTACTTCAGTATCAATGCCGATGGCGAGTTGCAAATTGCACCGCCTAACGTATTGGGCCAACCCAATGTGGCGCTAACGGACGTGATTTCCGGTATCAAAGACCGCGGCATGGATTTGCCGGTGGTATTGCGCATCGAGAACTTGATCGATTTGCAGATCAGTAATCTCAACGACAGCTTTGCCAGCGCAATCGTCGAGCACGATTATCAGGCTCCTTATCGCGGCGTCTTCCCGATCAAAGTCAATCAGCAATCTCAGGTCATCGAAGAAATTGCTCGATTCGGCGCTCGTTACAACCACGGGCTTGAAGCTGGCAGCAAAGCCGAACTCTTGATTGCCATGGCCACCTTGTCTGAGGCAGGTAGTTACATCATTTGTAACGGTTACAAAGACGCGGAATTCATCGATCTGGGTTTGCGCGCTCGCCAGCTTGGTTTTGAATGCTTTTTTGTGGTCGAAACGCCGGCCGAGTTGGATTTGATTCTGGAACGTGCAGATCTTTTGAGTGTCGAGCCGCGGATCGGCTTCCGGGCGAAGCTGTCCACCGAAGTCGAAGGGCACTGGAGTGAGGACTCGGGTGACCGTTCATTATTCGGTCTAAGTGCCAACCAAATCGTGGCCATGATTGATCGGCTCAAGGCGGCGGGGCATTTGGATTGGCTGCGCTTGCTGCATTTCCATCTGGGCTCGCAAATTCCCAATATCCGAGACATTCGTACTGGGGTCATGGAGGCCGTTCGCTACTACAACCAACTGGTCGCCGAGGGCGCTCAGATGGGCTTCTTGGATCTGGGTGGCGGTCTGGCTGTTAATTACGAAGGCGGCGACACCAATTACGATCTGCAGGAATACTGCAACGATGTGGTGGCTTCGGTCATTGAGGCACTCGACCCGGACGTGCCTCATCCGGTTCTGATTAGTGAATCAGGCCGAGCCACGGTCGCTGAATCCTCTATTTTGCTGTTCAACACATTGGATGTGACCAAGTTTGAGCCGGGTGAGCTGCCGGTGGTGACGGATCAGCATCACGATCTGCTGCAAAAATTGTCTGAGGTTCAGGCGCAGGTCGAAGTCGCCAATGCTCAGCAATCCTTTAACGATGCGATTTACTACCGCGATGAGTTGCGCGAGCTATTCCGATTAGGTCAAGCCAGCTTGCGCGAGCGCGCCTGGGCCGAAAGCTTTGCCCTAGATGTGATGCAGCAGGTCAAGGCGTTGTTGCCTGAGATGCGTCGGATACCCAAAGAACTCGAAGCTCTGCATCAAGATTTGGCGGATATTTATTACGCGAACTTTAGTGTGTTTCAGTCCCTGCCCGATACCTGGGCCATGGATCAGGTGTTCCCAGTCATGCCGATTCACCGCTTAGGTGAGGAGCCTCAACGCGAGGCAATCCTGGCGGATTTGACCTGTGATTGCGATGGCAAAATCGATCTGTTCGTGGGCGGGCACAAGACCTTGCCGGTTCACGAACTGCGCGAGAACGAAGACTATGTGTTTGGCGTGTTCATGGTGGGGGCTTATCAGGAAACGCTCGGTGACCTGCACAACCTATTTGGGGATACCAACGTAGTTAGCATACGCATCGATCAAGACGGCAGTTTTGATTTTGTGCGCGAGTTGCAAGGCGATACGGTTGAAGATGTCTTGAGCTATGTTGAATACACGCCCGCTTGGTTGTCTGAGCATTTTCGCCAGACCGCCGAGCGCGCGGTACGCAACAAATTGATCAAACCGGCTCAGCGCCGGGAAATTTTGGAACAATTCCGCGAATCTCTGCGCGGTTACACCTACTACGAACACTAGGAGTTCATTATGACCAAGGTTGTCATTATCGGAGCCGGCGGCGTCGGCGGTGTGGTCACGCACAAGTGCGCGCAGCTACCTGAAGTATTCAGTGAAATCGTATTGGCATCTCGCACCAAGTCCAAGTGCGATGCCATCGCGGCTCAGTTAGATCGCCCGATCAAGACCGCGCAGGTGGATGCGGATAACGTTCCAGAGCTGGCAGCATTTCTCAAAGCAGAAAAGCCATTCATGGTTATCAATGTCGCATTGCCTTACCAAGACCTGACCATCATGGATGCTTGTCTAGAGGCCGGCGTTCATTACATGGACACCGCCAATTACGAGCCGCTGGACACGGCTAAATTTGAGTATAAGTGGCAGTGGGCTTATCAGGAAAAATTTGAAAAAGCTGGCTTGATGGCGCTCTTGGGCTCGGGTTTCGATCCGGGCGCCACCAATGTATTCACCGCCTACCTAGGCAAGCACTATTTCGATGAGATGCATACGCTGGACATCATCGATGTGAACGGTGGTGATCATGGTTATCCCTTTGCCACCAACTTCAATCCCGAAATCAATATTCGTGAAGTCAGCGCGGAATGCCGTCACTGGGAAAATGGTGAGTTCGTCACCACGCCCCCCATGAGCAAGCAGCAACAGTTCACCTGCCCTGAGGGCGTGGGCACCTATGACATCTATCGGATGTATCACGAAGAGTTGGAGTCGCTGACCAAGCATTACCCCAGTATTCGTCGAGCTCAGTTTTTCATGAGCTTCTCTGAAAAATACCTGACGCACCTGCGCTGCCTGGAAAACGTCGGCATGACTAGCATTGAGCCGATTGATTTTAACGGCCAGCAAATCGTACCGATTCAATTCCTGCGGGCGGTGTTACCGGATCCCGCCTCACTGGGACCGCGCACCAAAGGCCGCACCTGCATCGGCTGTTACGTGACCGGTGTCAAAGACGGCAAACCTGTGCGGGCATACGTATACAACATCAAAGACCACGAGGATTGCTACGCCGAAGTCAAATCTCAGGCCATCAGCTACACCACAGGTGTGCCGGCCATGATTGGTGCCAAGATGATGGTGGAAGGCACCTGGATGAAGCCCGGTGTTTGGAACATGGAACAGCTTGATCCCGATCCATTTATGGCGGACCTGAATCAGTATGGTCTGCCCTGGAATGTTATTGAGTCGCCCGACTTTGACGTGGAGTAAAGCCTGCTTTGAACGCTGATAGCTTCCGCAAGTTTGACCCGACTCGGGTTCCGAGTCCTTGTTTTGTTATCGATCAGGCGGCGATTGAGCGCAACCTCAGTGTGCTGGCCGATGTCCAAACACGTTCCGGTGCCAAAGTGCTGGCCGCGCTGAAGGCATTTAGCTTTCCAGCACTGGGTCAGCTGACGGGGCAATACTTATCCGGAAGTTGCTCCTCCGGTGTGCATGAGGCGAAGCTGGCACGGGACTACTATCCGGGTGAGGTACACGTATTCAGCGCGGCGTTTAAAGACAGCGATGTGGCCGAACTGGTCGATATTGCCGATCATTTCGTCTTTAACTCGGTCGCTCAGATGCAGCGTTTTCGTGACACCCTGACCGCCCGAGGAATTCCCTTTGGACTCCGAGTGAATCCCGAGCATTCCGAAGGCGAGGTGGAGTTGTACGATCCCTGTGCCCCTTGCTCTCGTTTGGGTATTCCAGCCAGTGAACTGACCGGACAGGATTTGCAGGGCATCAGTGGCCTGCATTTCCATACCCTGTGCGAACAAGGATTCGAGCCACTGGATCGGACGCTTACGGCTTTTGAGAGCAAATTTGGCCACCTGCTGAATGATGTGCAGTGGGTGAATTTTGGTGGCGGCCATCACATTACCGCGCCAGGCTACGATATCGAGGCACTGATCAAACGTATTCGATCTTTCAGTGAGCGTTATCAGGTCCAGGTCTACCTAGAACCCGGTGAAGCCATTGCGATTCGCTCTGGTGTGCTGGTCGCCGAAGTGTTGGATCTGCCACGCAACCAAAAGCAGTTGGCGATTTTGGATACCAGTGCGACTTGCCATATGCCAGATACCTTAGAAATGCCCTATCGAGCGGACATTTTTGATGCCGGTATGCCCAATGAAAAAAAACATGATTACCGGCTGGGCGGCCAGACTTGCTTGGCGGGCGATGTGATTGGCGACTACAGCTTTGACCAGCCGTTAGTCATTGGCCAGCGCCTGATGTTTGATGACATGGCGCATTACACCCTGGTCAAAACCAATACCTTCAATGGCATCCCGCTGCCCTCACTGGCCCTGTGGGACTCGCGCACCGATCAACTCAGCGTGGTTCGCGAATTCGGCTACGACGACTTTCTGACTCGATTGGGTCCCATTTAACCCTCGCCGTCGGGTCTCGCACCTCGATTCCAGGCCAGCAGGCACAGCATCTGTTGAGCGATGGTGGCCCCGGCTAGGGCCGTCACTTCCGCATGGTCGTAAGCAGGTGATACCTCAACCACATCGCAACCTACGATGTTAAGCCCTTTCAGTGCCCGCAAAATGGCCAAGATTTGAGCGGTCGATGGGCCACCGATGACGGGGGTGCCGGTACCCGGTGCAAAGGCGGGATCGATACAGTCGATATCAAAGGTCAGATAGACGGGCAAGTCGCCGACGCGCTCAAGGATTTGAGTGGCGATCGAGTCTGCTGAACGTGTGTGCAGATCCGGCCCCTCGACCCATTCAAAGCCACGGCGATCCGAATTATGGGTTCGAATGCCTAATTGAATGCTGTGCTCGGGCACCACGATGCCGTCTCGCGCGGCGTGATAAAACATGGTGCCATGTTCAATGTCACCGGGCTCCGACGGCCAGGTATCGGAGTGGGCATCGAAATGCACCAATGCCATGGGCCCATAACGGTCATAATGCGCTTTCAAAACCGGGTAACTGACAAAGTGATCTCCGCCAATACTCAATAAAGTCACGCCTTTTTCGACCACACTCCTGGCATGCGTTTCTATTTCTTCAGGCACGTCCCAGGGTTTGACCAAATCAAAAGGCGCATCCCCGTAATCAATGCAGGCCAGCGTTTTGAATGGATCAAAGCCCCAACCAAACGGACGTGCCCAACACAACTGAGCGCTAGCCTCACGAACGGCCCGGGGTCCAAAGCGAGCGCCGGGTCGATTGGTGGTCGCGGTGTCAAAGGGAATGCCCATGATCGCAACGTCGACGCCGGTCAGATCGCGCGTGTATTTGCGTCGAATAAAGCTGGTGATGCCCTGAAACATCTCTTCACTGCGGGTGCCGTACAGGCTGTTCGCGGTGATCGCAAAATCATTGTCCATCAGACTGTCCTAATAGTTTGAACAAAGCGCTGGTATCCGATTGCCCGAGTCCTTGGTCCATTAATTTGTTGAGCTGGGCGAGGGTCGCGGACAAGGCGGGAGTCGTCATTGCCTCGGCGGCAATATTCAAGTCTTTAGCGTGCAGCCTAGATTGAATGCCGGCGGCGAAATCACCGCTCGCAATCTTTGGGCCCATCAGGTTCAACATAGCGCTACCGGCCATGCCCGGCGATATTGCCGCTAACACCTTGGCTTTATCGACCTGATGTTGGTCGGCAAAGTACATGGCTTCACAGATGCCTTGAATATTAATGACTTGAGCAATTTGGTTGCAAAGCTTGGTCACCTGCCCCGCGCCAACCGGTCCCATGTGAACGTAGCTTTTGATGTAGGCGTTAAATACAGATTCGGCCAAGGCCACGGCATCGATGTCTCCGCCGACCATTCCCACTAGGCGTCCCTCGATGGCCGCGACCTCGCCACCGGACACAGGAGCATCCACGAATTGGCCTCCGACACCCTGGATCAGACCTGCAGCCACACGAGCACCGGCGGGGTCGATGGTCGAATGGTCGATCACCAGGGTTCCAGCTTGTAAATCCAATGCTAGCGCAGTGGTTACTTCAATCACATCCGCGGTTCCTGTGACATTGATTACTACGCAATCCGCGCTGCAGCATTCGGCGATGGACTGCGTGACAGCCCCAAGTTCACGGAGTGAATTCACTTTTTCAGGGTTTCGGGTATACAACAGCAAATCGTGACCGGCATCTCGTAAGTGGCCGGCCATCGGCCACCCCATGGCACCAAGTCCAATAAAGGCAATATTCATTGATTCACCAAAAAACGGGGAAGTAAGTCGCGCTGCAGCCAATTGGTGGGAGCCCAATTACTGGCGGCAGGCTTGAAATGCAGAGTGATCGCCCGGCGAGATTTGCTGGAGCGATTCGGACTTGAGGCGTGTGGCGTTAGACCGTCAAAAATCACCGCATCACCGGCATGGCAAGGTGCAAAGATTGGGTGTTCAGGTGCTTGCAATGCATTCGCCAATGCGCGCATCTGAGTTTCTCCGCTCACGTGATCTGTCTCAAACAGGCTGCAAAGGCCTTGAGGCGGTGTGTCGCCAAACTGCAAACAGCCGTTGTCTTCGTTCGCGTCCTCGAGCGCAATCCAAATGCCAACACATCGCTTTTGTTCGTCGATCAAAAAGGTGCCGTCCTGATGCCAATTGACCTCACCGCCGATTCGTGGCGGTTTCATGATGACCATACTTTGCATCAGCTCCCACGGCTCGTCTGAATGTAGACGGAGATGATCAATCAACGCAGGCAACCGAGCCAATTCAGCGAAGGCATTGGAGAAGTCATGCAAGGCGTGGCCGATCTTGTTGATCGCCACGGCCTTTTCGCAGATGAGCTGGCCTTGGTCGTCGAGGGCGCCCGACTCCAAAAAGCAGGATACATTTCGGGCACTGGCTAGAAAGAACTGTTGCTGCTCTAGATGTCGCCCAGATGAGGTGAACACAGCGGCCTGCTCGGCCGGTTCAAAATCGTTGATCCACGCATCAATATCGGCGTTTAAGCGAGCTCGAAGCGACGACGAAACCAACCCCGTGAGTTGAGAGACGCCGAGGTCAGTCAGTGTTCGAGTCTGATCAGTCACGGAAATTCTGATATTGCAAAGGAAGACCCACAGGATCCTTTTCTTTGATCAGCGCAATTGCGGTCTGCAAGTCATCGCGTTTTTTACCATTCACTCGAACCGTGTCACCTTGAATGCTGGCCTGAACTTTGAGCTTTTCATCCTTGATCATCTTTACGATTTTCTTTGCATCGGCCGACTCTAGGCCCTGTTTTACTGCGACTGACTGCCTGGCGGTTTTCAATTGAAGATCCATGTCGCCGCGCTCGAGGCAGCGAATGTCGATGCCGCGCTTGGTCATCTTGTTGGTCAGCATGTCGTACATTTGATCTAACTGAAATTCTGACTCGGTATTTAATTTGATCTCGGTTGCGTTGCCGCTGTTGGACAATTCGAATGACGAGTTTGTGCCCTTAAAATCAAAGCGCGTGGTGACTTCTTTGTTCGCTTGATCAACGGCATTTTGCAGTTCGTGATTGTCAATTTCTGAAACGATGTCAAAGGACGGCATGGTGACCTCGGGTTGTGGATTGCAAGGCGCCCAATTTATCGAAAATTGAAGTAAATGTAGAGCCACTTGCGGGGTCGCTAAATCGGAACCAATCGGCATTTTGTTTTTTATGGGGCCTTTATGCTGTTTGCATGTCAGGAGATCAGTCGCCACGCCAACGGATTCGCGTCGCCGTACAATCACTCCACAGGGAATTGGATTCGCAGCCCATCCTTCAGGGCCTCGCACAAGCACCGCTGCAAGGCGAGGCTGCTTACCTACGCTCGTTACGGTTTTTACTGCCTTACTGGCAAACCTTTGCGCATTTTCACTGTGCGGGGCAGGCTCATTACCGAGCGTTAACACAGGATATTAATGAGAAGGGCTCCGCCTTTCCTGTACACCCAGAGCTAAACAGCCGCCCGAACGCTTTTCACTATGTCATGTGGGGGTCGACACTGGGCGGACGGTTTTTGCTCAAACAGGTTCCCGACGATTGGCCGCACTCCTTTTTAAGTTGCTGCGCAGGCGGCGAGTTGCCGTCGCCAAACTTTGATCAGCTTGTCCAGCAAGATGTGTTGGCGGCTCAAAAGATTTTCTCTCATCTGTTATTAGAGGCAAGCCGTGATGTCCAAGGCTCCGTTGAATTGGATTGTTGTTGAGGACAATCCAGATAGTCGTTTTTTGTTTGAACGTTTCATTCGTAAGGTGGCCGGGCAAGAGGTCAATGTTGTCTCGCTTTCAAGCGTGGAGGACTGCCGAGCCTATGCGAAATTGTCGGATGAGCCAGCGGACGCATTAATTCTGGATTTGATGCTGCCCGACGGGACTGGGCGTGATGCGGTTGATTGTCTGGGCAGCTTGGTAGAGCGGGCGCGGATAATGGTGTGTAGTGCTTTGGATCCAGACAAGGCGGCTGATTTCGTACCGGATCCCCCTTACTGGCTATTACCTAAACCTGTGTCGTTGGATGCTTTTTCTCAAACGGTTGAGGAGATTGCTTGATGCCTACTCAGTTAACCTTGCATAAAACTTTCGCCGAATGCGAATCCGAAGAACTTCAACGTATTGAACGGTTACAGGGTCAGTTCCATGTGTTTTTGTCAGATGAAACCGGTGAGTTGATTGCTCTATCTTCGAACATGCAACCCGACCGAGCTCATGAGTTCCTAAAGGCAGTGGACTTCGTTCAACTCAAAGCAGCCGACCGGCCTCAGATTACTCGCGTTCTTGGCATCGATCTGTTTTATCATCGAAATTCAGACGGTTTGTGGTGTTTTGAGTTTGATCCACTGACTCCACAGATTAAGCCCTTTGATATCCGTTTGGATCCGGCTATGCCAAACGTTGTTCGTTACGCTCAAACGATGTGTGACGAGTTGCATGCGCTACTGCCTTACGATCGAGTCTTGGTTTATCGCTTCAGCGAAGACGAAAGCGGCGAGGTCATTGCAGAAAAAATTGATCCGGGCATGGAGCCCTTTATCGGGCTGCATTACCCAGCGACCGACATTCCGCGTCAAGCTCGGGCCTTATATGCGCAGACCCCGGCTAGAATGGTGTTCTCAAATCAGGGGTCCGATGTCACTATGGTTGGCCCCAAAGGACAGCAATTTGATTTAACTCACATCGTCAGCCGGGGCGTATCGCCGTATCACCTCAGCTATTTGCAAAACATGGGCAGCCTCTCGACAGCCAGTGTTGCGATTTCTGTTGATGGAAAACTCTGGGGTTTGCTGTCCATGCACAGTGAATCCGAGGTGATGCCAACGTCCGACCTCTACATGACCCTCTCACAGTTAAAAAATCAGCTATCCGAACGGCTCAGCGAGTGTATCGCGCTAAGTGAGCAGGGCATCGTATTGCGCAATCAATCATTGCTCGATCGGTTTCAGCAGCATTTGAGTAGCGAGTTTGACCTCGCTTACAGTCTGTTACTGGGCAGTTTCGCGGTGCATCGTATGGTCGGTGGGGTTGGCGCTGCTGTGATCGTTGGCGACGCCGTAGCTCAGGTAGGGGAAACGCCACAATCGCGTGTTTCAAGGGATCTGTTCAGCCGCCTTCAGAGCACGGGTAAAGCTCGAGAATTTTGCGACAGCGTGTATGACGAGCCCGATATCGCACGTTCAAGACTGGGAGGGTATGCCTACGTTGAGTTATCTGCCGAGGCCGGCGCAGGGCTTTTGATTTTTAGGCGCCAGGTGACCCAATCGGTCAGTTGGGGTGGGGACCCTAGGAATCTAGCCATTAACGAGGGGAAAAGCCCCACTTATACTCCGCGTGCAAGCTTTGAGCGTTGGACCGAGTTGGTGCAGGGCCAGTGCTTGCCCTGGGATAAGCGCACGGTTGAGCTGTTAGAGGCCATGATTCTGAAATTGTCCCAGCGCTTTGAGTCGACCGGCGGTGCGCTGGGCCCACTGCTGGGCTATTCGCTACAACAACTGGTCCATAACCGGAGCAAGATACTTCAGCGTTTGAACGATCAATTTGAACAATTACGCGAAGGAATGGCCATCGCCATTCAAACGGGTGACAGCGAGCCGCGCAGTATTCTGTCGATCAACTATGCCGCTTCAATCGCATTTAATATGTCCGCACAAGAAGCCGAGGGCATGGGCATTGAGGACTTTGTTCAGACCACCAACATTCCCTTTGAGGCGTTAGAGAACGGCAGTATCTCGCAGGTGTCTGTATGGACAAACGATGCGGGCCATCGTGATCTTCAGGTTGAAGTACAGCAGCAATTCGACTTTCAAAATCCCAAGACTGGCGAATCGATCTCGATTCAGGTGTTTTGCTTAACCGACATCACCCAGTCCAAGCGGGTTGAGCTGGCGTTGCACGCGGCTTATCGAAAGTCGGAAAAACTGGCCGCAGCCCAAAATGAAACCTTCGCTAAGTTGATGCACGAGATGCGGACGCCCTTGAACAGCATTATTGGCTTTTCATCATTCTTATCCGATGAAACGTTATCCGAAAGCGAGCGTTATGACTTTCTTGAGCGAGTCGTTCGTAACGCTCAAGCACTACAGGTCTTACTAGACCAGAGTCGTGAACAGGCGCATATTTTGCGCCGCGATATCGAGGCGGCCAGCGAGACCTGCTCGCTGGGTAAGCTTATCCAAGAGGTGAGCGACGATTTAACCCTGTCAGCCAATGAGCGAGCATTGAGTATCCGGCTTGAACTGCCGCAGTCTGAAGTTTGGGTGAACGGTGCGCGGGCCAGCATTCGCCAAATCGTCATTAACCTGTTGAGTAATGCGATGAAATTCTCTAATCCGGGTCAGAGTATTGAAATTCATCTGGAACAGGATCGAGATTTTGCGATCTTACGTGTAGAGGACTCTGGCATGGGCATGACAACCCAACAGGTTGCCAGTGCCACAGAGCCTTTTGTTCGATTCAGCGATCGACCTGGCAGTGGGTTGGGCTTGAGTATTGTCAATCAGTTGATTCAAGCCAATGGCGGCCAACTCACCATTGAATCCGAGCTAGGCAAAGGCACACGCGTCGAAACTAGAATTCCGTTAGCGGTCAATCGAATGGACATCCAGAAACCGGTTGCGGGTTTGCTCGTCAATTAGCGTATCAGGCGGGGCCGGTAACGAATCTTGGGCGCGCTGGGAAGGTGTCTATTCAGCCTGGCGTTGACTAACCCAAACAGCCCAATAATGACGAGCGTTCCCAAAACGAACCAAAAGGCCACGATCGGATAGGGAATGAAAGGGTTGAAGGTTTGTTCAGCAAAGTAGCTGGCGTAATACAGGGCGTCGCCTTGCTGGCGCCAGGCGGGAAATGCGCTGAAGAACACCAAGGTCGTTGCGTGAAATAAGAATATGGCTTCGTTGGTGTAACTGGCCCAGGACAAGCGCAACATGTTCGGCCAAATGATCCGTCTGAATCGTTGAGCTCCGGTCATGCCGTAGGCTTTGGCCGCTTCAATATCACCGGCGGGCACTGCGCGAAGCGCGCCATAGAAAATCTGAGCCGTATAGGCCGAGGTATTCAGCCACAACACCACCAGAGCGCCGGCCCAAGCTTTAGTCAGCCAGCGTGTCTCAACGGTTATGTCAGTGCCTAAAAACGCGAATTCAAATCCATTGCGCGGCAGTTGAACAAACAACTCGTAGGCAAAGAAAAACTGAATAAATAGCGGCGTGCCTCGGAAAAAGAAAATGAACCCGCCTGCACTTTTTTGGGCCCAGGGATGACTGCTGGCCTTGCCAAGCGCCAGCACCGTCGCAAAAATAAATCCCAAGGCGAGAGCGCAAACGGCGAAGTAAATATTCCACAGCATGCCGCTGCCAATCAGCACGAATTGTTCACAAAAGGTGATGTCGGTTTTGGGTAACAGTCGCTCACCAATGCCAAAGGAACGCAATCCATAATCGATCAGGGTTTGGCCACAACTCATAATGCCGCCCCTTTGCCTGAAAGGGTTGCCTGTCCTACAGACATGCGCACTTGTAGTCGATTAAATACCTTTTCGCTGCCCCAGGTCATGATCATGTAAAAGACCAGTAAGGCGGCGAAGTAATAGATGCGCCAATCGGGATGGGGGTAGGCAAAGCGAGAGCCTTTCGTGCCGCCCAATTCTCGGGCCCAATACACAATGTCTTCGATGCCCAGCAAGAACAGCAGAGGCGTTGCCTTGATTAAAATCTGCCATAGGTTCGCTAATCCCGGTAGGGCATAAATCCACATTTGCGGCAGTTGGATCCGAACAAAACTTTGGCGTGCGTTCATGCCGTAGGCGCGCGCGGTCTCGAGCTGTGCTGTGGGAACCGCGGACAGGGCGCCATCGAGGGTATTGGCAGCAAAGGCGCCAAACACGATGGCATAGGCGGCGAGCGCCAAAGCAAAGCCGTACAGGCTATGCACCCAGGGCTCGGCACTGGACAGCGGCATTTTTGCCGCATCGCAAACAACGAAATCGTTGCCCTGATAGATCGGGCCAGTGGATTCGCACAATGAATAATGCCGAACCACCTCGATACCCTGATCAATAAGCAGCGGCACAAATAGAAAGAAAACCACGTCAGGTATGCCCCGAACCATGGCGACGTAAACTTGTCCGATCTGGCGTAAGCCCGGGATCTGCGAGCGTTTGGCTAATGCGCCGGCAAAACCAAACAGTAAAGCCAAGGGAGCTGCCAATGCCAACAACCCGAGGACCGTTCCAAAGCTTTGATAGAACAGCAGGTGTTTCCCGTTAGTCAAATAACAGGCAAACCAGGCAAGGCCTGTGAGTGACGAGGGATCGGCGCAGCTTTCAAACATACAAAATAAAAAGCCCCGCACACAGGCGGGGCCCTTCTAATTGGATCCTTAGTAGATCGCTTTAGATTCGTCGTCGAACCACTTGATGATCAAGTCGTTCAAACGTCCGTCTTTTTTGATCTGAGCCAGAGCTGCATTCAGCTTGGCTTTCAGTTCAGTGTCGGACTCACGAACACCGATACCCAGACCGCCGCCAATCATGACTGAATCCATGCTAACCAGCTGGCCGCCGGTCGCTTCGATCTGCTCTTGAATGTAAGCGCCGTCAGCCAAAACCGCGTCTGCTTCGCCATTGATAACAGCCGAGATCGTTTCGTCAGGAGTAGCAAATTCAACCAGGGTTGCGCCAGATTCAGCAACATAACCGGCCTGAATGGTGTTGGTCTGAGCGGCAACGACGCCCGAAGTCAAAACGCCCGCGTCAGTACCTTCCAATGCAGCGTATAGGCTGGGATCCGGGGGTAGGTAGCCTTCAGAGAAATCGATGATTTCGTCACGTTCAGCGGTGATGCTCATGCCTGCCATGATGGTGTCGTAGTTGCCTGCCACCAGGTTGGGGATGATGCTGTCCCAATCGTTCTTGACCCAAGTGCAGTCTAGGTCCGCCAGCGAACACAGCAGGTTGCCGACATCGATGTCGAAACCGTCAACGTCGCCGTTATCGTTGACGAAGTTGTATGGAGGGTAGGCGGCTTCGGTGCCCATGCGGACCGTGTCTGCCAGTGCGGGGACTGCGAACAGGCCGGCGGCCAGGGCGCTAATCAGTGCTTTTTTCATGGTTTTACCTTTTTCTTATCTAGGCTTTGGTTGCGCTTAAAAACTTCTGTAAGCGTTCGGATTTAGGATGATCCAAGACATCGGCTGGTGGGCCTTGTTCCTCGATAACCCCTTGATGGAGGAAAATTAAGTGATTTGCAACGTCACGTGCAAGTTTCATGTCGTGCGTCACGATGATCATCGTCGTGCCTTCTTTGGCCAGCGCTTGAATAACGCGCACGACCTCAGCTTCCAGCTCGGGATCCAGGGCGCTGGTCGGTTCGTCAAACAGCATGGCGGTGGGCTGCATGGCTAGCCCTCGGGCGATCGCGGCACGCTGCTGCTGGCCTCCGGACAGTTCAGCGGGATAGCGATCACCTTTGTCACCGATTCCGACCTTATCCAGAAGCGCCTGTGCCTCGGCGATGGCCTCATCACGTGGGCGTCCTTGTACGGTGATTGGGGCTTCGATGACGTTCTCTAGGACGCTCAAATGAGACCATAGATTGAATTGTTGAAAGACCATCGAGAGATGCGTTCTTAGATGACGTACTTGAGCCGCATCCGAGGGCTGGCGGTCGTGGCCTTGCCCTTTGAATTGGATCGCTTCGCCTTGGAAAAGGATGTCGCCTTGCTGAGGCTGCTCTAACAAGTTGGCACAGCGAATCAGTGTGGATTTGCCTGAGCCCGATGAGCCAATCAGCGCGATCACGTCCCCTTTGTTGGCTTTCAAGCTGACGCCTTTGAGGACCTCAAGATCGCCATAGGCCTTGTGAATATTATTAAGTTCTAACACCGGCGTAGTCATGCGCGAAGGTTACCAGATTATCCGTGGGCTGCCGCGAATTGTTCGAGTCGACCCGCGATTTCAATCAGGTCCTGCTCGGTCATCAGCCCCACACAGGCCCGTAGGCCTTGTTTTTGGTTGGCGCCGGAATCGGTCAGTGGCGTTGCACTTACGCCAAAATGCAGCAAGGCCTCGGCCAAGCCGCGTTCAGGATAGGCCGGGTGCCCGAAGGCAAAGTAGAAACCATCAGCAATGGGAGTCCCGTTGTCTTCGTCATACAACAGCTCAAAGCCATTTTTTAACATCAATGCCTTGAGTTTCTGGGCACGCTGTTCGTAAGCGCGGGCGTCTTTTAATGGTGCCCATTGGCCGCTGAGCATGGCCCGCAGGGCGGCTTCAAAGCCTGCCTGTGCTGATTGGCACAATCCAGCGGTGGTGGTTTGGATTACGCCGAACAGCAGGGCGTGGCGGA
>JAAXJV010000254.1 GCA_012269655.1 Pseudomonadales bacterium | reverse complement strand
TATGAGGGATATCACCTGCGCATTTTAAGACCGAAAAACATTCAATACTCAGACGTTCAAACCCTGGTCAATTATTGCGTTGCGCGCCTTGGACAACCCTATAACCTGCGTCAAATCGTCGACCTAATGCGTTTTCTATTGCCCTGGAAGATTCTACCTAGACGATGGGGTTCTAGCTTATTTCGCAATAATGCCAACGCTCCAACGACAGTCTGCTCCACGTTGTTGGCCGAGGCATTCGCGCAAATTAATTTTCCGATTCTGCCTCTGGTTAAGACCTGTGATGCCACGGGGCAAACCCGCTTGTTTCAGCGAAACCCTAAATTTGTGTTCCCCTCAACCTTTGATAAGTCGCCTTATTTCGAGGTGATCAAGACGGCCCATGTCGATCAAAGCCCAGCGCGAGGGGACTACCATTTATTGCCTTGGCAGGGACGAATTGCGTTAGATGAGCCCGAAGCGGACTACTACGTAGACAAGACAGATCCTAGGCTTTGAATTCGATCGGATCCATCGGGCGGGCATGAAAGAAACCCTGTTGGTAACTCACCATAGACGCCCGAAGACGACTTGCCTGGGCCGCGGTTTCAACGCCTTCACCGATGATTCTTAGGTTCAACGAGCGACATAGCATGATGACTGAACGAATGAGTACAGAATCGTTTTTCGTGGGCACGTGCAACAGGCTCTTATCCAGCTTGACGATGTCCAGCGGGAGCCGTGTCAGGCGGTCAATATTACTGTGTTCAATGCCAAAATCATCTAACGCAATTTGATAGCCCTGAGTGCGCAACTCGGCCAAATTATGGATTAGGTTTTTCTCATCAATGCGAGAACTCAGACCCGTCTCAGCCACCTCGATGACGCAGGTAAAGGGAAACTTCTGTCGTAGCTCATTGAACTCAAGGGCCAAGTTGTCGACAAAATTGCCATGCACCAATTGTTGTGCTGAGAAGTTCCAACTGACATACAACCCTTTATGTAGCGGCAAACTGTTAAGCACTTTTTCTCTCATCGATTGGCGGATCTGAGTGAATTCGTCTGAGAAAAACACCTGATCAAAGCTGGATACAAAGTCAGGCGGACTCACAAAGCTTCCCGATGACTGACACCAGCGCAGCAACACCTCAAAACCGACGAGGGATTGATCATTGTGCGAAGAAAAATAAATGGGCTGAACATGATAACGGAACTCCCCGTCTTTTAGCCCCTGCCGAATCCGGCTTTCCGAGGTATTACGAATTCGTTCACGAAATGTCTTATGGTTTTCATCAGTGGCACAAAAACACCGATTACCTCCCTGTTCCTTCGCCGCACGTTGACACTCGTCAACCAATCTTAATGCCGTGGAGAAACACATGTCTGTTTTCCAGTGAAGGCCGCCAATCGAAACCGAGCGATTGACGGGAAAGATCCCAGTCTGGATAGTCGCTTGGCGAGTCTGGGCAACGAGGGTTTCTCCCAATTGGAAGAAATCAGATTGCTTAGTCCAAGGTAGTGCGACAACAAATTCTTCGCCCCCATGACGCGCGCATAGGCCGCCAGGAGGCAGGCACCGCATAATCGATTGCCCAACTTCGGCTAACAATTGATCACCCACTGAGTGACCATAGGCATCGTTGACGGATTTAAAATGATCCAGATCCAGCAAATATAGCGCGTAGGCATGGGTTGGACGATCTGCATCTGACAAATCAAGCTCTCGTTTTAGTCCGGCCCGGTTACGCAGTCCTGTCAGTGTATCGGTATAGGCCAACTCGCTTAATTGGTGCGTCAGCGCCTGATTTTTTTGATCCTTTAGGCGCAGGCTTGTGCTCAACGCAATAGCGAAACACAGGGCCTCAACCATCAGCCCGATTGGATAAGCAAGCAACCACTGCGTTTCTAAGAACCCATTAAACGCCAGGATGCTAATCCCAGCATTGACCATAAAAATCAGCCAGCCCAAGGAGATCAACACAGCCAAGGGTGCTTTGGCTCGAATAGCGACTGCTAATTGGAATGCAATGAATAAAAGCATTATTGGTGCCAGAGGAAAGGTCGCTGCAGGCAGCCATAAGCTGGACGGCAGGAGCACATTCAGCAACGCTATTCCTAACCCAACAATTGGAATCCAAGCCGCCCAGCCACGTTGACAAGCCTTGAAAAACTCGCGCATAAAAAACTGCGCTACGGCAAAGCCTAGAATACTGGTAAGCCCGCTCCACGCTCGGTCGCCCAACTGGAAAACTTGGCTTTCAAAGACGTAGGTCAGAAGCAGTAAAGCCAAATAGCCTGAATACCACCCATGTAGCTTTGATCTGATCAACGCGCCAGAGACCAGGATGTATAAACCAATTATTGTTAACCCGACCAAAACCGATATTGCGATCATTCGATGACGGCGATCGGCTGCATAGGCCTCCGAAAGGGTTCTTACCGAATAGGCTAAATCGATACCTGTGGAACCTTCGACACGCACATAGTGCGAGCGCCGTTCGCCCGGCATGAGCACTTCTTGAAACGAAGGCAATAGTAATCCCATCGATCTCTGTGCCAGTGGCACCAAACAACCCGCCTCACTTGTCTGGAAGCCTTGCTCTGTCAATCGATAATTTTGAACCAGCTCCAGACCATGAAAATCAAATTGAATGACTTGGGTTTGTTGAACCGACGTCGGATTCTCAAGATCTACCCGAAGCCAAAAAACGGAATCAGAAAATCCAATTGCCGTCTTGTCTGTTTGCTGAAAGCCATCTGGATTAGATAGGACCTGTTGGATAGACATATCTCCAGAATCGTCTTCGAGCATGAATATCTGTTGTGCTGTAGCGCCCCACACGGGGCATACCAACAGGATGAAAACGAACCACTTTTTGAGCACAAGCCTCTCCTAGATCAGAGGCTAGAATGGCAAAGGTGGTATCGAGTTGTTGTGAGCTGGTTTGCAGCCAGCGCGTTAGATTTCGGCTTTGGGAAACAAACGAGCAAAGTTGCCGCTCGTGAGCGTTGCCAGGGAGTCTGCCGATGTTTGCCGCTGCTGTGCTACGCACTCCAGCACCGCTGGTAGATATTTTGGCTGATTAGACTTTCCACGATATGGGACCGGTGCCAGCCAGGGACTGTCCGTTTCGATCAATAATCGATCATCAGGAACGCGTCGAGCGACATCGCGCAGTGCATCGGCATTTCTAAAGGTCACGATGCCACTAATCGAGATGTACCAACCCATATCAAGAGCCGCTTGAGCCATATCCCAGGATTCGGTGAAGCAGTGCAATACACCCACCTGTCCTGTGTTCGAATGGTTCCGCAGAATACTCAAGGTGTCATCGACCGCCCCACGGGTGTGCACAATGGTAGGCAAGGCCAACTCAGCAGACAATTGAAGATGCATCTCAAATGCAGCCTGTTGAATGGACGGATCGTTATCCTGTTTGAAGTAATCCAATCCAGTCTCACCCAGCGCGACCACCTTCGGGTGATCCGCCAAGGTGCGGATGCGGTCTGGATCTGGCAATTGATCGGTATGATAGAGCGGGTGGACTCCCACCGAGGCACTGATATCCGAATGCTGCTCTGCGACACTGATTGGATCCAGAGCACTTTCCAGATTAACGCCTATGCACAGAAAATGTTTCACCCCAACCGATCGGGCTTGGTCAAGCGCATCAGAAAGTGAGACTTCGCCTAATTCCAGGCGATCCAAATGACAATGACTATCGATCATAGCGTGTGTGTGCTGTTATCCGAACCCAGCATACCGGCGAGATGGGTCTCGATCTTGTCTCGTAATCCCGCCTGATCCTCGACAAATTGAACACCGACACCGGCAGCTTTTTGACCCTGTGCGCCCTGAGGCGTAAGCCAAATCACCTTAGCGGTGACCGGGAATTTCTCGGGCTCATTCAACAAGGCGATTAACAACACCAACTCATCACCCATCTCGAAAGATTTAGGGGTCGGAATAAAAAGCCCACCGCCCTGAATGAAGGGCATGTAGGTTTGATACAGCGTTTGTTTATCGCGAATGCTTAACGACAGCATAGTATTTCCATGACCTTAGCTTAGTTGGGCTTAGCCTGACTTGCCAACTGGCCCAGCCGAACCCACCAGTCGTTTAAGGCACGCAACACAACACCGGGATTCAGTGCGACCTGTGCCAGCACGCTTTGGCGCTCTTCATTTAACCGGTTCTGGAATTTGCACAGGGCAGCTAACGCAGTTGAATGACCGGCCATTGCCAGTTGTTTGGCCTGCTCTACGGAATACATATACCAGTCATCTAGCGCCGCCAGAAGCCCAATTTTTTGGGCCGAAGCGACCATGATTTCAATATTTGGACCGCCGGTAAAGGCTGCGGTGAGTTGCTCGCGCCACTGCACACGCGATTCTAAATCGCTATCCGGATCACTCAGTTCGATCACCCAGTCCGGCGCTGTTGAAATGGTTAAGGCTTTATCCCG